>JAFYUD010000244.1 GCA_017549665.1 Clostridia bacterium
AGTTGCAATGATGGATTGAATGCAAGCATTCAAAATGATGGGATGGTTGCATATATTTGTCGAAGACAACTATCATTGCAAAGCACCATCATAAACGAAGTGACATCATTTGCCGCAGGCAACCATCATTACAATAATTTATCGCATAGCGATAAATTATTGTTTATCCCAGTTTCTTCCTCAGCTCCTGAAGAATCACCTTTTCACGCCTTGACACCTGCACCTGTGTCATGCCTAACTTTTTTGCTGTCACAGTCTGTGTAAGACCCTGAAAATATCTGAATTCAACAATTTTCTTATCTCTGTCAGCCAGCATCTCTACTGCCGCCTTGAGTGCAATTGAATCCCCCATTTCTTCCGTTGTATCACCGACGGTAACATCCACTTCTGACGGATTTTCGCTGTCATCATCTATTGTAAGAGACAACACGGGAAGCATGGCACACAGAAGCTGTGAAGCATCTGCTACGGGCATCTCTGCTTTTTGAGCAATTTCACTTATTGTCGGTTCTCTGCCCATTTCCTTTCCCATTTCATCACGCAGCTCCATGAGTCTGCGTGCTTTTTCTTTGTCACTTCTGCCGACCTTCACAGCCCCGCCGTCACGGAAAATGCGTTTGATTTCCCCTATAATGGCAGGCACTGCATAGGTTGAAAACATGAAGCCTCTTGTTTCATCAAAGCCCTGTGCGGCCTTCAGAAGCCCTATACAGCCTGATTGCACTAAATCATCAAACTCCACTCCTCTGCCCCTGAAACGGTTTGCACAGGCATACACAAGCCCCATATTGCTTTCTACAAGCTTATTCCTCTTTTTTTTGTCACAAATCATCGGCGCTCTTTCCCCGGATAGTTTTATAAATTGTAACCGTAGTCCCCTTGCCGACCCTTGAAGTCACCCTCAGCTTATCAGAAAAGCATTCCATAACAGAAAAGCCAAGTCCGCTTCTGTCATCACCGCCTGTTGTGAACATAGGCTCAAGTGCCTGAGTAATATCAGGTATTCCTATTCCCGTATCACGGATTTTAACTGTCATAAGCTGATTTTCGCAAAGTCTTGCGGTTATGTAAATCTTTCCGGTTTTCTCTTTATATGCATGTACAATACAATTCGTCACTGCCTCACTCACAGCTGTTTTGATATCAGTTATCTCCTCTACCGTAGGGTCAAGCTGAGATGCAAAAGATGCAACAGCTACTCTCAGATAGCTTTCATTTACACTTTTTGCATCGGCTGTTATTTTTATTTCATTAAGCACTTTCATTTTATCAATCCTTTTCAAAAGTTATTATTCTGCCAAGTCCCGACATTTTCATAATGCGCTCAACATTTTCGGGCATAGCGCATACTTTTACTCTGCAGTCGTAAACTGATGCAATTTTATATCTGCCCATAACAAGACCTACTCCTGACGAATCCATAAAATGCACGTCACGGAAATTCAGCCTTAATTCATCAGGCATAATTTTCTGCATCTGC
This sequence comes from Clostridia bacterium, assembly GCA_017549665.1. Next base: position 1,481 of record JAFYUD010000244.1, read on the forward strand.
GCATCAATACTTTCTCTTATATCTGCTGATGTATGGTGATCAATATCACCGCTGAGGTAAACCGTCAGCACATTCTTTTCTGCTCTGAACAACACCTGCATTACAATTCCCTCCCTGAAAAAAGAAAAACAGTCTGTATATATAATACAGACTGTCCTGAGAATATTTTGTCGGAATATATTCTGATTTAAAGATTATTTACAGATCGTAAACATAAGAATAATTTGTTCTCGGTTGTGCAGGAGAATATTCACCGAGAATAAGACTGACATTGTATCTGACACCGTCACGGATGATATCGAGTGTGATTATATCTCCGCTTCTGTATCCTGTAAGTACAGTTTTCAGTTCAGATACGCTTGTTATCTTTGTGGAGTCGGCAGAAACGATTATATCTCCTACCTTAAGCCCTGCTCTGTCTGCAGCTGAGCCTGATTCAACTATTACAAGCTTTACACCGCCTATACTTCTTGAACGCTGAATAAAGCCGTAGTTTTCAACCTCTCTGTCGCATGCAGAAACACCGAGAACAGGTTTACCTGAAACATAACCCTTATTGATTATTTCATCAATCATGCTTCTTACATCATCAATGGGAATACAGAAGCTAAGACCCTCGATTGAAGCCGCAGCATATTTTGCAGATGCAATACCGACTACATAGCCATGCTCATCAAAAACAGGTCCGCCTGAGTTACCGCTGTTGATAGCGGCATTTGTCTGAAACATGTTGATAGATATACCGTCATCTGTTTCAATAAGTCTGTTGAGTGCACTGACAACACCGTTGGTGAGAGTAAAAGTAAGGTCACCGAGGGGATTACCTATAACATAAACATTATCACCGACACTAAGTGCTGAAGAATTGCCGTAAACAAGACTGTGAATCGTACCCTGGGGCTTGATTTTGATTACTGCAATATCATTTGTTTCTTCATAGCCTACAATTTCAGCAGTGTAAACAGAATCATCATAAAGTGTTACGTAACATTCCCTTGCATTTTCCACAACATGGTAATTTGTTACAATATAACCCTCTTCACTGATAATAAAGCCTGTGCCGAAGCCTTTGCTGTAATTACTGCGCACTTCGATACTGACAACAGACTCAACATTATTCTGATAAATTTCCTTTGCAGAATAAACCTTATCATCACCGGGTTTTTCCTCGTCAGAGGTAAATGTGCCTGAAAGAATCTTATCCTCATCATTCTCTGTTGTATCAACTGAAGTGATGATTTCTTCAGAAGGATTCAGAGAAATTGCAGTTTCCTGCTGAATTACGGTTGTTTCTGTCTGCTGAGTAGTATTTACAGCAGACTGAGCGTCATTATTTTTACTGCGCATCATAATACCTGTAATCAGACCACCTACGATACTGCCCACAAACGCACAGACAATGCAAAGAATTACAATA
>JAFYUD010000245.1 GCA_017549665.1 Clostridia bacterium
CCGCATGGGGAATTGATTTCATCATATCAAATATACTCGAATGATGAAAACTGTCTGGGAAAGACTTATCCATGCTCAGAAGCCGATTCTTCTTTACGGCACGGGAAACGGTGCAGACAAAATCATAGACGAGCTTGACAGGCTCAATATAAAGCTCTCGGGCGTATTCGCAAGTGACGGCTTTGTAAGAAAACGTATTTTCCGTGGCTTTCAGGTAATAAGCTACTCTGAAGCCTGCGAAACCTTCGGTGATTTTATAGTGCTTGTTTCTTTCGGCTCTTCAAGACAGGAAGTTATTGACAATATTGTCCGCATTTCAGAATCTCATGAGCTTTACAGCGTAGATGTACCTGTTTACGGTGACAATATTTTCAACAGAGATTTTTATAATGAGCATAAAGAAGAAATCGATGAAGTCCGTAAGCATTTAAGTGACGGAAAATCTCTGCAGGTTTTTGATAATGTAATCAATTTCAAGCTCACAGGTGACATCCGTCTTCTTCTCGGCTGCCAGACAGACAAAGACGAAGCTTACGAAAACATTCTGAAGCTTTCGGATAATGAAACATATCTTGACCTTGGCGCTTTCAATGGTGACACGGTCACTGAATTTCTCGGTCATGTTTCTGATTATAATAAAATTATTGCCGTAGAACCTGACAGAAAAAATTTCAGAAAGCTTGAAAACAACACATCTGATGTGAAAAACATCCGTCTTCTGAATTGCTGTGTCAGCAACACTGACGCAGGAATAAATTTTACTTCTGACGGCGGCAGAAACGGCACGGCAGACGGGAACGGCACACTTGTAAGAAGTATGAAAGTTGACAGCATCTGCAAGGATGAAGATGTCACTTACATCAAATTTGATGTTGAAGGACTTGAAGCAGAAGCTGTTTCAGGTGCTGAAAACACAATCCGTACACGCAAGCCAAAAATGCTTGTTTCCTGTTATCACCGCTCTGAGGATATTTTTGCTGTGGCATTGCAGATACTTGCAATACGCAGTGATTACAAGGTTTATATAAGACACAACCCGTATATCCCTGCATGGGACACTCAGTTTTACTTTATATGAAAGGAAAATCAAAATGAAAAAAATCATATCCGTAATAATCAGCTGTATTATTCTTTCACTCACTCTCCTGCCCCTTACAGCATTCGCATGGGAGAAGCCTTCTTTACAGCTTAACACTTCATACAACGAGAAAAAGAAAGAAATCACTGTTGAATATTATATAAATGATTTCGCAGGTATTGAAAGTGCAGACTTTGTTCTCCGTTATGATTCTGATGTTGTAGAGTATGTGGAAACAAAGACCGCAAAAATATCAAACTCAATCATTGATGCAGATAAAGTCCCTGACGACGAAAAAGTTGCAATCGTATTTGCAAATATGTATTATGCAGCGCCTGAAGACTGTGACGAAAACGGAGGTAAGGCAATCGCAGAAATCACATTCAAGGTCAAGGATAACAGCGCAACTGAAACAGTATTCATTGCAACTGCAGATTCATGTGCAATGGACCCTGATTCAACAAGTGTATCACTGAGCAGATATACAGAAAAAATGTCATTGACAGCAGAAGAAAATGCAACTGACAGCACAAATATCACAAAGGTGATTATTGCCGCTGCTGTTGCACTGGCAGCATTCATAGGCGGAATTGTTGCAGTCGTTATTAAATACAGAAAAAGCTGATCATAAACTGAAGTAAAAAAAGCACCTGAGTTAGTCTCAGGTGCTTTCATGTTGTCGAAAAACACTTTTCGACAACATGTGAGACTGTTGAGAAAGCCGACAAGATTGCGTGTTCTTCGCTCCGAAGGTGTACAAAAGTACTCCGAGAGGGCGAAAACACGCAAAATACATAAAGATAACGGACATATTTATAAATATATCCATTATCTTTTTTATGTCTTAATTCTTTTTATTACCGCCAAGCAATATATTTATTTTTTTGCTTTATGTATGGTCTTGTCACTTTATCGACAGTCTAAAAAAAGCACCTGAGTTAGTCTCAGGTGCTTTATAATTTTACTGACCGCCGTAAGGAGGCTGGTTGTTGTTCATATTGTTGTTGTTAAAGTTGTTGTTGAAATTGTTATTGAAATTGTTGTTGAAATTATTGTTGAAATTCTGGAAGCCGCCGTTAGCTGCAGCTGCTGCTGCATTTGTGATTGCATCCATAACCTTGTCAGGAAGACCGGCCTGATTGATACAACCGATAATACCTGTGATAAAAGGTACCAAACAAAGGAACCAACCTACAACAATTGCAATAATTTTATTTGTCCATTCACTGTCAACTGAAATTGAAAGCTGTGAATCATTGAGAATTGTAATGTTTGCTTTTGCTTCGAGACCAAGACCGATAAAATTCTTAAGTCCGTTATCTCTGTCCTTTGAAACTGTAACAATTGCATTAACGGGGCTGAGCATCTGAGAATTTACCTGATAACCCTGAGCAGTAAGATTCTGACAGGCATTATTTACGATTTCTCCGAGATTTGAGCCGGGAGCAACTGCTACCATTCTGTTTGTTGCCATATCAAACACATCCTTTGATAAATATAAAAATTTTATAGATAATTCCGGCACTGAAATCAGCATACACTACCTCGTGTCCGGATGATATCCTTATAACATATACAACTGTCAATGCCGCAATAAACAGCCAGAAAAGTATGGGAATAAGTTTTGCCGGCATATGTTTTCTGAAAAAGTAAACCACTGCCCCTGCAGGCAGGCAGAATACCAGCGGATGATAATAAACTGCTGATGAAAAATCAAGTCTGAGAAGTGAAAATGCAGCCCTTGACATACCGCAGGAGGGACAGCATATACCTGTCAGCCAACGGACAGGGCACCCTGCAAAAACATAAAACAACGCAATAAACGTGAAAATCAACACTTTTAATATTAACTTCTTGTTTTTTCCATTCAGTTCAATCTTTTTCATACACAGTATTAATACTATCACACAAAAAATTAATTGTCAAGATAAAAATGAATATGCAGAATTTACATATTATTTCGTTTTTCTGCGTTACTGATCACTTTTTTATAAGGCATAAGCATACCCTCATTCATCATGTTTGCGCCCATTTTTGCCTTGATTTTTTTATTGTTTGCCAAGGAGCCGACAAGGTACATTGCCATGATTGTTCCCCTCTTATTCTGAGGGAAGTCGTACTGACCGTGTTTCTTGAAGAATTTGTGATCCTCACGCATAAGACCCTGCATCTGATAAATGAGGTCTCTGAATATCTTCATACCGCCTACACCCAGGAAGTTAGCAGGCTGAACAATCTGATTTTCAAGTGAGAATGCAAGCACCTTTGCAAGACGGTCAATCTGTCCGTCAGTGTCGTTTTCATTTGTAGCAACACCTGTAAGGAAGTTTCCGCCCACTTCACTTCTGCCTTCAACAATCATTCTCAGATTTTCTTCAGCAGAATAATTCCCGTTGATCATGTAGCCTACGGGCATACCCATTGTAACTGTTCTGTGTCCGTTACAGAACTGACGGTCATCATACATCTTGAATCTTGAGCCCATTGAATGATCCTTGATTGTGAACGCATAAACGATTGCATCACCTGACTGAATCTCATTTCGCAGATAATCGTCAAAGCCGTCCTTGTAGACACATTTGCCCGTTGCCGCACAGTTGAAGCAACCGAGACAGCCGCCCTTGAGAGGATATTCACAGATATTCACAATTTTGCACTTTGCAGGCATTACGGAAACAAAACGCTTTATCATTGAATCGAGCATTGTGTCACCCTCGCACAGGTCAGTAACAATAACAACCTCTTTATTGAGTGTCTTATCTTTGTTTTCAGCTTCAGTTGCAGCAACAAGCTCTTTTACCTGAGCCTTTTTATAAACTGCTTCAAAGCAATTATTTTCTGCACTCCAGAGTACAAGCTCAAAGAATTTCACAGCCTGAATCTGACCTTTTTCGTGAAGAAGGTCATCCATATCAGCAGAAAATCCCTTTATATACTTCATACCCATGTCTTCACAGTTGAGCTGTATATACTTATGCGCTGTCACATCATAGAAGTGTTTTGATGTGCTTATCTGAGTGGCAATTTTTGAAGAAAAATCAATTCCTGATTCCTTCATAAGCTCAATAAAGCGGTGAAGCTGACAAGGTGCAATAAAAGTGTACACGGGATAAGCAAAAAGAATAATATCTGCATTATTGATTTTTTCAGCAGCCTCAGAAAAATCCTTTTCATATTTTCTTATGTATTTTCCTGCGTGAATCACATCGAAATTCACCTGGGGAAATTTTATTTTGAGATAGTTACAAGTCTGAAGAGTAACGCTGTAGTCACCCTTAGGGCTTCCGTTAACAATAAGAACATTCATAATATAACACCTTTCAAAGTTTATATTATCATTTTAGCATATTGGGAAGCATTTTGCAATCAGAACATATATGTATATACAGCATAAAAATGAATCACACTGCCAAGAAGCACAAATAAATGAAACACCACATGAAGCCATGGTTTTTTTACTCCCAGCAGGCAGAAAACTGCCCCTGCAAGATAAAACATGCAGCCGGTCACTATTCTGCCGAAAGCACCGCTGTTAATATCCTTCAGCAAAGGTATAACACTGACGAGCATCAGTATTCCCGAGGCAATATATACACCCACTGTCAGGTTTTTCAGCTTTTCAAAAAAGAAGAGCCTTGTAAAAATCCCGAAAGCAGTACAGCTCCATGCAAGAATCAGAACAAACCATCCGTGCTTCATATCAAGATCAAAAAGTATTATCAATACGCACGGTGTAGCTGTGCCTGCAATCAGTAACGGCACTGTGCAGTGGTCTGCAAGCCTTGCACGTCGTTTTGCTTCTGAGCATGGCAGACCGTGATAAACTGCTGACATGGTATACACAGCCACAAGCGAAAGACCGAATATGAATGCCGCTGCAAAATGCCGTGCATCATCTGCTTTTATCAGCATCAGCAAAAGTCCTGTTACTGAAAGCACCGCTCCAACGGCATGAGTCAGACAATTCCACATATCCACTTTACGGGGATATTCAATAACCTCTACATCTTTTCCTATCAAAGAAATCTCTCCCTGCATGTTTAATACATGGATAGTCTAACATATATTTTATCGGAATTGAATACGCATAATAATGGAAAAAGAGCCGCACAAGGGCGACACTCCGTAAGGAAGTTAGGTTTTTATCGGCCCTTTTCCGCCTGAACGGCATAAAAAATCCCCGTAATACGTCAGTATTGCGGGGATTTTATTATATTGTTCAAACGAAAATTTGCTCGATAAAAAC
>JAFYUD010000246.1 GCA_017549665.1 Clostridia bacterium
GGCCAGATCTGATAAACCGTCATTTCCTTGTACCAGTTTTTCTTTATATTATCGGACATTAAAATCATCCTTTCCTTATAATTATTTATATAACTATACACACTATATTTTACCATTAAAAAAGCGACTTGTAAAGTATACTTACTCTACAAATCGCAATGTGTTTTATTGTGCAAATTAAATATAATCGCAGAGCGCCTTAAGATTCTTTGCAGCAACTGTTGCTCTGATTTCAGATTTTTCGTACATCTCGGGAGTCGTTACACCTGAGTAGACAAGCACGGACTTTGTGCAGTTTCTTACACCGATTGCAATATCTGTTTCAAGTCTGTCACCGATGAAGCAGATTTCATCTCTCGTGCAGCCGAGTCTGTTTGTGACGAAGTCAACTGTATGACCGTAAGGCTTTCCGATGATGATGTCGGGATATCTGCCCGTTGAAGCTGCAAACATCTCAATCATAGAGCCTGTATCGGGCATGAAGCCGACTGCGAGAGGACAGTTTTTGTCAGGATGTGTTGCAATGTATTCAGCGCCGTTTGCGATGTAATTTGCAGCCTTGTTGATTTTTTCGTAGGTAAGAGTTGTGTCGAAGCCGAGAAGCACGATGTCGGGATTTTCGTCAACGAGATTAAGCTCAGCCTTCCTGCAATCAGAGGTGAAATTGTCGTTGCCGAGAAGGTAAATCTTCTTTCCGGGTCTGTTTCTCTTGATAAAATCGATGGCAACGTGAGAGGATATAATGATTTTCTCCTCAGGCACGGGGTAGCCGATTTTAGTAAGCTTTGCGAGGCATTCTGCAGCGTCGTGTGATGAGTTGTTTGTGAAGAAATAGAAGTCCTTGCCCTTTGCGGGAAGTGCGTCTGTGAATTCACTTGCACCCTCAATCATGTTGTCACCAAGGTAGAATGTACCGTCCATATCGATGATGAAGTATTTTACGTCTTTTAACATATTGATTCTCCTGTTTAAATAAAAATTGACATTATTATAACAAGCGCACAGCAGATGCCGAAGTATATGTGTACGCCTTTTGCACCGTTATCAAGGTGTATTTTTCCTTCTTCGATTTTTAACATATCGTAGAAGCAGATTTCGTAAACGGCAGAGTAGAGTATCATGGTTGACATCGTGTCAAAGGCACGGTCTGAAATGAGTACAATAACTGCAGTAAGAACAAAAATAAGTATATCGGGAAGATTACGGATGGGGTGCTTTTTGCCAGTTTTGTTGCGTTTTTCTGCAAGCTCCTGAACAAGAACGAGAAGCAGAACGGGAAACGCAACAAGAGCTGTAACGTCGTGCGCACCAAGCATACCGAGAAGCAACGGGATTAAAGAATAAAGAGCAAATTCGGTGTAATCTGCAATTTTTCTGTACTTTCTGTACAAGCCGTTTTCTTTTGTTTTTACAAGATACTGAATGGTGTCAATAAGAAGTATTACTGCGTAAATAACAGCAATCAGATATGTTATATCTTTATTCTGAATGTAAGTGTGGAAGCCGTTTGCGTCGATAGTATTCAGCTTTTCAGCGAAAAGCGGCTTTGTCAGAATGAACGTAACTGCACAGCCGATACCGCCGATTGCACCGAGTGTGCATTCCATAAGCTTCCACGCTTCAACGGCATTGATTTTGTGAAGCTTCTCAAAAAGTCGTCTGCCATTTTTGGAGGGGTGCTTTGCTCTGACCTGAAGATACTGTGCAATCACCCAGCCGACAGCACCTGTAAGGAATGAGCCGAGAGTCATCACAAGTGCAGACCAATCTGATAAAACTGCTGAAAATGTGATTATTTCAATAAGAATTCCCAGAAGACCGCCCCAGCATTCCTTACGCTTTACAGAGAAGTAAAATTTCGGGAATCTGTTGCTTTCAGGGGAGTGGGGATGATTGAAAACAAGGTAAAAAACAACTGCGAAAACAGGTATAAGGCAGAAGAAAAGAATTATCTGCCACAGCTTGTAAAATCCTGAAACTGCTGAAATGAACATGGAAACAAGTCCGCCGAAAATTCCGAACCATATTCCGCCCTTGATAAACAGTGCCGCAAGACCTTTTTTCAGGGTCGGAGAATTTGCTTCATTCATTGAAAGACCGAGTGTTTCGCCGTATGTCATGCAACCGCCGCCGTACATACACAGTGCGCCTGCACCGGCAAGAATCCACGGGGATGAAGAAAGCACCTGAGAGCCGGAAAAGGCAGCAATCAGAAGTCCCATAAATGCACCGGGAAGCATTGCGCCCTTTTCACCGCCGATTATCGTGCCACGCATGCCCCAGCCGTAGGAGACGGCAACGGCTGAAAAAATTACGAAAAAGATATTTTCAATCATAACAGCACCTTAGTCATCAGAGTGCCTTTCCCGAAGTTGAGAAATGCACAAAATCCGTTCTTTCTGTAAAATTTCACGGCATTTTTGTTGCTGTTGCTGACAACGAGCATAAGTCCGTTTACACCCTTTTCTTTAAGGTGTGAGGTGAGTGCCGAAAGAAGCTGAGAGCCGATGCCCTTACCCTGAAAAGCGGGGAGAATGTCTATGTGCATATGTGCATTGCATTTTTTTGAAGCAGGCATATGTGCAAGCATTTCACCGTACGCAAACAGCTTTTTTATAAAACTGATTTTTTCGATTTTTTCAGCATAAGGCTTGAAATTCCTTCTGTAGTCTGCGAAGCTTTCTGCGCACATTATGTAGCCTACAGCATTGTCATCATCATCTGAAACAACAAAGCAGTTTTCAGGCTCTTTTTCGATGTAATAATCACAATAAAGACTGAGAATGAATTGCTTTTCCTCTTCAGGCTTTTCGGTGCATCCTGCTGTTACAAGACAGACATGACGGACATTTTCCTTGTCCTTTTCTTCATAGGGACGTATACGCATCGTGTCACCTCTTCCGCATTTTTCTACAAGATAAAGTATATAAAAAAATTTAATAAATGTCTACTCTTTTTTTATAAAAACTATTTAATTATTTATTATGATGTGTTATAGTTGACATTAAGAATATCAAGAAAAGGAAAATATATATGAAATTTGCAACAATCGGTACATCATGGATTACCGACAGCTTTATAAAATCATCCGGTTATATTCCGTCTGCAGAAATAATTGCAGTGTATTCAAGAAGCATTGAAAAGGCAGAGAAATTCGCAAGGGAAGAGAATGTGCCTTGTTTTTACGATTCTCTTGAAGAAATGCTTGATAATAAGGAAATTGAGGCTGTATATATCGCAAGCCCCAATGTTGCGCATTTTGCACAGGCTAAAATGTGTCTTGAATACGGAAAGCATGTTATCTGTGAAAAGCCTGCAGTTGTCACTTCTGAGCAACTGAAAGAAATTTATGCACTTGCTGACAGCAAGGGACTTGTTTTTCTTGAAGCTATGAAGTCAATGCATTCTGACGGTCTTGAAATTATCAGAAATGAAATTGAAAATCTCGGTGACATAAAGACGGCAAGCATCGATTTCTCACAGCTTTCGTCAAAATATCCTGCGTACAAAAGAGGGGAGAATCCCAATATTTTCAATCCGGAGCTTTGCACAGGCGCACTGATGGATTTAGGCGTTTACTGTGTGTACTTTGTGCTTGAGCTTTTCGGTAAGCCTGACAGAGTTATTCCTCATTCCGATTTTCTTGATACCGGCGCAGACTATTCAGGCACACTGATTTTTGTTTACGGTAACAAGACTGTGACCGTTACCTATTCAAAGGTTGCAAACGGCTTTCTTCCGTCAAAAATTCTCGGTGAAGATGGCGCTGTTACGGTAAAATCTGTTTCAAAGCTTGTTGGCATAAACAGATATTTCAATGACGGAAGTATTACTGAGCTTTATCCCATGGTTGACGAAAATCTCGTTATGTCAAAGGAGATTGAAGCTTTTATCGGCTTTGTAAACGGTGAAAATGCAGATTATTATGACTATTGTAAGCAGATGGCATTTGATGTCTGTGAGATAATGGAAAATATCAGAAAAGAAAATAACTTCGGATTTTAGGAGGTTTATTATGTTATATAAGAAAAATACGGAAAAATCACTTTCACCCGAGCTTTTCAGAAATCCTACAAGCGAATACAGAGGCACACCCTTCTGGGCGTGGAACTGTAAGCTTGAAAAGGATGAGCTTTGCAGACAGATTGACATTTTCAAGGAAATGGGTCTGGGCGGCTTTCATATGCACGTAAGAACGGGTATGGCAACGCCTTATCTTTCCGACGAGTATATGGATATCGTAAAGTGCTGCGTCGAAAAGGCAAAGAGTGAAAATATGCTTGCATGGCTTTACGATGAGGACAGATGGCCCTCAGGTGCGGCAGGCGGTCTTGTTACAAAAGACCCCGAATTCCGTTCACGTTATCTTCTTTTTACTCACACCTCCTATGAGGAAAACAGTGATACTCAGGTTGACACTGATTCCCGTGCGGCAGGCGGAAGAACATGTAACGGTGACCTGCTTGCAGTGTATGATGTTGTTCTCGATGAGCAGGGGTTCCTTGCTTCATATAAGAGAATCGGCAGGGATGACGTAGCAGAAGGTGACAAGTGGTATGCTTATACTGAGGCATGTAATTCATCAAGCTGGTATAACAATCAGGCTTATGTCGACACTCTCAATAAGAAAGCAATCGAAAAGTTCATTGAAGTGACACATGAAAGATACGATGAAACTGTAGGTGCTGATTTCGGTGACGCAATTCCTGCTATCTTTACTGATGAGCCTCAGTTTTCACATAAGGGAACTTTCAACAACTCAACCGATAAGGATGACGTAACGCTTCCGTGGACAATGGATCTTCCCGATACATACAAGGCAATGTACGGTAATGACATTCTTGATCATATTCCTGAGCTTTTCTGGGATTTTGCAGACGAAAAGGTTAGCATCAACAGATATCATTACCATGACCATATTGCAGAGCGTTTTTCCGAGGCTTTTGCTGATACAGTCGGCGGCTGGTGCAGAAATCACGGCATCGCACTGACAGGTCACATGATGGAAGAGCCTACACTCCGCAGTCAGACTGCAGCACTCGGTGAAGCCATGCGTTCATACCGTAGCTTTGATCTTCCCGGTATTGATATGCTTTGTAACAGCTATGAATTCACAACTGCAAAGCAGGCACAGTCTGCGGCACATCAGTTCGGCTATGAGGGCGTTCTTTCTGAGCTTTACGGCGTTACGGGCTGGGA
>JAFYUD010000247.1 GCA_017549665.1 Clostridia bacterium
TCTTCCATTTTATCACCCTAACAGACGGTACATTGCAGAAGCGCTTTCCTTAGTTGCGTGTTCATTGATTTCAAGCACGCAAGCCTTTGTGACGTTACTGCCCACTCTGATTTCAATGATATCGCCAACCTTAACATCGTAAGATGCTCTTGCTGTTTTGCCGTTAACATCAATATGCTTTGCATCACAAAGCTCGTTTGCAACTGTTCTGCGCTTCACAAGTCGTGAAACCTTAAGATATTTATCAAGTCTCATAAAAATCCTCTTTCATTATATATTCTATGTTTAAATAAAAATTGAAACCACCTGTATGGGCTATTATAACCCATACAAGTGGTTTTTGTCAATTAAAGATCAATATATCTAATTCATACCATAATATTTCAATAAGAGTTTATTACAAAGCTTTTCACCTTCTTCAACAGATACGGTGCCGTTGTTAACATCGTCTTTCAGAGCCTCAGCTTTTTCAAGCAGCTCTTCAAAGGGGGCTTTTCTTTCTCTTTTCAATTTGCCGCTAATTGAAGAATATTCAATCTGCAGAATTTTCAGTTCAATCTCTTCTATCAGAATACCCTCTATACGGCTTATCAGGTTTTCTTTTGTCATTACGGATTCTGTAGACTGAAACTCATCAAAGGTTTCAATTTTCCATATTATAAACTCAACAGAAGCTTCGTATGCATCATAGTCAGACTGCGTAATACCTTTTATCACCGCATCATAGAACTCGTCAATTTCAGCATACAGTTCATCAATAATGCTGTCATACTCTTCATCATTGTTTTTTACATACTTGCTTCTGATTTCGTCCAAATACTTACTTTTAAATTCAGCCTCATCAACAGCAATTTCCGGTTCTTCTGTGGTAAAAACAGATACAGCTTCAGTAGAAGGTACTGACTCATCACTTACAGGTGTATTATCCGTTTTTACACATCCGCTTAAAGGCAGAGCAACAATAAGAATTGCCAAGGAAATTATCGCAATTTTTTTCATACAGACATCTCCTTATATATTTAAATTTTCATATTGAACATTTCATGCAGGAACTCATATACCCATCGGTACCACCCCTTTTGCTGTCTTTCAATTTTATATTATCATACATATATATTTCAAGTCAAGCAAACAAAAAAAAGAAAAAGAATCCGCAAAGATCCTTTTTCTTAAGAAATATATTCGCCTTAATTATTTTGCAACAGCATCTTTGAGAGCCTTGCCAGCCTTGAATGCGGGAACCTTTGTAGCAGCAACTGTCATTGATTCGCCTGTTCTGGGGTTACGGCAAACCTTCTCTGAACGCTCACGTACTTCAAATGTACCGAAACCAACGAGCTGAACATTGTCACCGTTAGCAAGAGCTTCAGCAACAGCAGCAACAACAGCGTTTACTGCAGCCTCAGCATCCTTCTTTGAAAGATTGCTCTTTTCAGCAACAGCAGCAACGAGTTCTGTCTTCTTCATTGATATTTCCTCCTTTATATTTACTTCCAAATTTATATAAATTCAATATTTGGTTAATTAATCATACATTGCTGACAATGCATCCTCTGCACCGTTTTCAAACTCTGAAAAAACGTCAAGGAAATCATCCGCAACACTTGTAAGTGCATCCTCAGGGTCAATGCCGTTCTTTCTCGCAAGAGCAACTGCGGCAAAAAGCAATTTACCTATACTCTCCTGAGTGACACCGTCATTAAGTGCACGGGCCTTATCAGAAACATACTTCTGAGCGTCAGCTACATCCGCACCGTTTTTAGCAGCCTTTGACTGAAGCTTTTCACTGCGCATAAGTGCAGGAAGCTCTCTGGGGACAGATGCCATAGCCTCAGTTGTTGACTTCTGACTCTTGGTCTGTCTTTTGATTGCATCCCAGTTTGTCAGCACATCATCAGTGCTGTCAACCTTCACATCTGCAAAAACATGGGGATGACGGATTATAAGCTTTTTACAGATTCCGTCAGCAACATCATCGAAAGTGAATACTCCCTTTTCCTCCTCCATAGTTGTGTGGAAAACAACCTGAAGAAGCACATCACCCAATTCTTCCTTAAGAAGCTCGGTATCATTTTTATTGATAGCCTCAACAACCTCATAAGTTTCCTCAATAAAGTTTTTCTTTATTGATTCATGATTCTGCTCGGCGTCCCACGGACAACCGCCGGGCGCTCTGAGAATTTTCATAATTTCGATAAGATCTTCTATATTATACCTGTCTTTTGGTGTATAGTCAACACTCATTTTGAATTTCATCTCATTTTCTGTAAACAAGTCTGTATTATATTTTAACCTATCAGATCATATTTTTCAAGTATTTTACAAATTTTTTCTCCCTTCGGCAACATTTTTACGTCTTCTCTTACGATTGATTTTGTAAAAAGAAGTGAAAGAACGTAAATAATTACCGCTGCGAGTATACCGATTACAGCTGCAACCGTTGAAGTATCAATTCTTGAGTTAAGCTCAAACGCAGGCATGAACTTTCTGCAAAGTCCTGATGTTGCCCATGCGCCTACGGCACAAAGTGCAGAACAGAACAAGGGCTTGAAGAAAACTGACTTAAAGCTGATTTTGACTTCTGTTATCTTCACAAGTGAAGTAAGGTTGATGCTTACTGTAATAAGGTAGAAGCAGAATGTACCGATGATGGCACCTCTTATATTGATTCCGGGGATTCCGACAAGAATAAAGTTGACAATAACCTTTACAACAGCTGCAATTGATACGGATTTCATGGGAATATCCGATCTGCCAACAGCCTGAAGCATATTGATCATCGGCTGTGCTGCCGCCATGATAAATGTAAAGCAGCCGTAAAGTGCCATAACCGAAGCAGAAATTGAAAGACTGCTTGAAGCTCCGTACGCAATATGAAGAATATCTTCTGCAAGAACTGCCATACCCATACCCATAGGAAGTGAAATAAGCATAGCAACACGGATAACTGACTCAACAGAAGATTTGATAAGAAGCTTGTTTTTCAGCGTCCATGCCTCGGAAAGAACGGGAATTGCGCTCAATCCGAGTGTTGTTGTGATTGTAGGTACAAGATTTCTGAAATCGAGAGCAATTTCGTATGCACCGTAAAGGTAATCCTTAAGCTGAGTATTATCAAGCTTACCTGCAAGCATAAGTGCAGTCTGATAAAGATTTTCAAACACTGAACGGTCTGAATTGATAGCCCCCACAAGTCTGTTCTGAATTGATACAGAGTCGATAAGGTTTGTTATGTTCATAACAAGAGTGCTGACAACAACGGGAATTGCAACAGTTGCAAGCATCTTTGCGATTTCTTTTCCGCTCTTTGCAGGAGCTGAATTCTTAAGCTCCTCATCTGTGATTTTATCACCTACAACCTTATGTCTTATCATAAGGAATACGAGTGATGAAACAGCACCCATTGTAACACCGAATATCGACGCTGCGGCTGCATAAGGTGTAAGAGCAAGGATTGCCTCTTCGGTTGTTGCACATTCAACACCGAAAACGGGAAGTCCCTGTTCAAAGCTCTTCATACCGTAATTCTGTACGACAGCTGCAAGACCGAGACCGAATGCAAGCTTACCGACAACCTCACACATCTGCGAAATTGCAGACGGATTCTGATTACGAAGTCCCGAATAATAGCCTCTGTAGGTCGCCATAACACAGCAGAAGAACACGGCAGGCGCAATCATTATGATTGAAGGAAGTGAGCCCTTTGCATCCTGCATGACAACATAAGGATAAGCAAGCGCAAGAAGCACGACAGTGCCGATAAGACCTGTTATGAAGAACATTCTGAAAGCAATCTTAAATATCTTTCTTACATCATTGAAATGTCCTTCTGCCACACTCTGTGCAACAAGCTTGGATATTGCGACAGGAAGACCTGCCATTGAAATGTTATAAATAGGAATATAAATATTGTATGCTGTTCCTGTATAACCTCGGCCGACCGTACCGATAAGCTCTGTCAGCGGGATTTTATAAAGAACACCTATAACCTCAACAAATGCTGTTGCGACTACAAGCACCAACGCACCGTTAAGCAATGATTGTTTTTTGCGTCCGCTCATTTAGCACCTTTCCTTTCAGTTTTCAATCAAAGTCCGATCTCTTTGTAAAATTCTGTGATTTTTGCCTTACGGGCAGACTGTTCATCAAATCTGTTTATGTACTCGTAAGGATATTTGAAATTGAATATTCGTTCAATTCTGTTTCCGAAGGGAGATTTCAGTCGTGTTACTGCGCCGCCTCCTGCAGCAAGAACAGTATGAACCTCTTCCATCATATATATATTATACAGGCATTCCTTATCATTCCTGCACCAGCCTACATTTTCATTATTTCCGACAGATTTGCTCTGACGATACATATAGTACGGGAAATATCCGTTTTCAGTAAGCTTTGCGCCTGAATAATCAAGCATTTTGTCCGTGCATTTTACAACAGATGACTGATTTCCGTCAGTTACGATATTGGCTGCTCGCTTCAATGCAAGAGTATGCACTGTGATATTTTCGGGATTCATTGAAATTGCCTTATCTATACTCATACAGAAGCTTTCATAGCTGTCTGTGGGAAGTCCTGCGATAAAATCCATATTAATATTATCAAAACCGATTTTCCGTGCCATTGAAAAGGCTTCTTCAATCATTTCGGGTGAATGATTTCTGCCGATTTCCTTAAGCACGTCACCGTTGAAGGTCTGGGGATTGATACTGATTCTTGAAACACCTGCATCCTTCATAATTGCGAGTTTTTCTTCGTTGAGAGTATCCGGTCTGCCTGCTTCAATTGTGTACTCACGGATTGAAGACAGATCAAAATACTTCCCTACCGCATCTGTGACAGCCTTAAGCTCGGGAGCATCAAGAGATGTAGGAGTGCCGCCGCCGAAATATACTGTTTCAAGTCTGAGTCCGAGTGCAGATGCAGTTTCTGCAATCTCCTTAAGCTCAAGGGCAAGAAGTCTTATGTAATCAGGAATAAGCTTCTTTGCCTGACTGATGGAATGTGAAACAAATGAGCAGTAGCTGCAGCGTGTGGGACAGAAAGGAATCGAAACATAAAGAGAATAGGATTCCGGTGAAGAAAGAGAAATTATCTTTTCTTCAGCACGTGCAACAGACAGAGCGAGGTCTTTCTTTGACTCAGAAACATAAAGTCCGTTTCTGAAATAATCCAGAGCCTTTTCTTCACCGTCTGCGGCAATAAGATTCCTCAGAAGCTTTGCAGGTCTTACACCTGTGACAATACCCCATGACGGCTTATAATCACACACTTCAGAGAATATGTCATAAAGCATCTGTGCAATATAAAGCTCCTGAAGCATTTCATCTTCCGTAGCAGTTTTTTCTTTTTTGTAAATTTTTCCGCCGATACAGACTGTACACAGCATAACAACACTGCCGTCTGTAATTCTGCGCTCAGTTATAATATAATCCGAATCACAGTCAGGCAGCTGATATATTGTATTTATTTTCTCAAGCGGAAAAAATATTCTGATAACATTTTCCGTTTCGTATCTGAAATCATGATTCAGAATTGAAAGTATCATTTCTTACTCCATTTGATATAGGGATTGAGTTTGCGCTCTATTTCAAGAGTGCTTGTACTGTCGTGACCGGGGTAGATTCTGTAATCACCCTCAAGACAGAAGAGTCTGAAAACAGATGCATGAAGCACCGGAAAGCTTCCGCCGGGAAAATCCGTACGTCCTACACTGCGGTTGAACAGTGTGTCACCTGTAAAAAGAAAGTTTTTATATTTATATGTTGCGCCGCCGGTTGTATGACCGGGAGTGTGAAGCACGGTTATTCCCTCTTCACCGAATTCAAGCACATCATTATCATAAAGCAGAATATCAGCCTCACATTTATCATTGCAAGGAATTCCGAAGCCTCTTCCAAGGCTGAGCATATCATCTGAAAGACACTGTGCATCAAGAGAATAAATCGCAATCTTTGCCTCAGGATGGCTCTTTTTCATTTCATAAATACCGTTGATGTGGTCAAAGTGACCGTGTGTGAGAAGAATATATTTTACACTCTCCCCCTCAAGCGCAGCTGCAATTTCAGAAGTGTATTCACCGCAGTCAATAACTGCAACAGCCTGAGTTTCATCATCCTTGAGAATATAACAGTTTGCAGATACGGGACCTGCAACAAAAGTTTTAATCATTTCTTCACCTTATTTTACATGCCAGATATCAGTATCATAAAGAATTGTCACAGGACCGTCATTGACGATGGAAACTTCCATTTCTGCACCGAAAATACCGTGTTCAACCTTTCTGACACCGTTATTTTTAAGGCATTCCATAAAGTATTCGTACAATTCATTAGCCTCTGCAGGAGCTGCTGAGGGAGTGAATGAAGGTCTGTTACCTTTTTTTACATCTGCACACAGTGTAAACTGAGAAACAACAAGAATTTCACCGTCAATATCAAGAATTGACTTGTTCATCTTATCATCCTCATCACAGAATATACGCAATGCAGAAGTCTTGTTTGCCATCATCTGTGCGTGTGCTTTTGTGTCTCCGTCCATAACACCGAGAAGAACAAGGTATCCGTGCTCAACTGCACCGACGACTTCCCCGTCAACCTTTACTGAGGAAGATTTTACTCTTTGAATTACAGCTTTCATGCATTGCCTCCGTTATTGTAATCGTTGTAGTCTGTAAAATTATTAAAGTTATTATAATCAGTGTAGTCAGGTCTTCGGGGGATAATAATCCATGCAAGAATGTACGCAAGCACGCCTGTTCCCGCAACAAGAACAAACAGCGCAACTATCAGACGAACAAGAGTTGAATCAATACCGAAATAGTCACCCAGACCTCCGCATACACCTGCAATACGTTTGTCTGTCCGTGAACGGTACAACTTTTTCATTTTCATACCGTACAGTCTCCTTATGAACCTGAACGTTCGATTTTAAGAATGCCGTTGATTTTCATGAGCTTTGCAATAATTGATTTGAGATGCTCCGCATTATTGACCGTGATGGTCATGTAAATAAGGAAAGTACCGTCCTTGGGGTCACGTGTATTGACATTGTGAATCATAACATGCATATTTGCAAGAGCAACAGACACGTCTGCCAGCATTGACATTCTGTCAAAGCACGAAATCGCAAGTGTGGCATTGAATCCCTGAGTACCTGTTTCCTCCCAGAAAACTCTCAGCCATCTTTCAGGCTCTGCGCTTGTATCTATATCTCTGGGAACATTGGGGCAATCCCTCTTATGAACAGAAACACCGTGTCCTCTTGTAATAAAGCCGATTATATCATCACCGGGGATGGGAGCACAGCATTTTGAAAGCTTGACAAGACAGTTATCAATACCTTCAACGATAACACCTTCACCGCTTGAACGTCTGGGCTTGACAAGCTTGATTTCTGTCTGAGCAGGCTGAGATGCAGCAACGATCTTGGCAATTTCATCTCTTATCTGTGAAAACATTCTTGCGACACTGATTCCGCCGTAACCGATTGCAGCGTAGAAATCATCAACAGTATTAAGATGCTGCTTCTCACTGAGAATTTCAAGAAGCTGATCATACTGTTCATCTGTCAGACGCACATTCATACGTCTGATTTCACGTTCAAATTCACTTCGTCCCGCAACAATATTCTCGTCACGCTTCTCCTTCTTGAACCATGAACGGATTTTTGACCTTGCGGCACTTGTTTTTACTATCTTGAGCCAGTCACGGCTGGGGCCTTTACCCTGCTGTGATGAAGTGAGGATCTCAACGATTTCACCTGTTCTGACTTCATAATCAATGGGAACAATTCGTCCGTCAACCTTTGCACCGGTCATTTTATTACCGACAGCAGAATGGATAGCATAAGCAAAGTCGATTACAGTAGCACCGAGAGGTAGACATATAACTGTACCCTTGGGAGTGATAACAAATACTTCTTCTGAAGTAAGGTCACTCTTGATATCCTGTACAATATCACCCGCATTACCTGATTCCTGCTGACTTTCAAGCATCTGACGTATCCAGAGAAGGCGCTTGTCAACATCTCTGTCACTTCTGCCCATTTTATACTTCCAATGAGCAGCAATACCGTATTCAGCATTACGGTGCATATCCCATGTTCTTATCTGCACTTCAAAGGGGATTCCCTCTCCGCCGATAAGAGTCGTATGGAGTGACTGGTACATATTCGGTTTCGGATTTGAAATATAATCCTTGAATCTGCCGGGAATTGAATGGAACATATCATGTACAAGTCCGAGGCAGTTATAACAGTCAACAACAGTATCAACAATAATTCGGACTGCGTAAATATCATAAATCTGATCGAAATTCTTTCCGCCGATATACATTTTTCTGTATATGCCGTGAACACTCTTGATTCGACCGTCAACCTTTGCATCCTTGATTGTTTCATGGACACGGTCGGTTATACGGGTCTGAATCTGCTTAAGGAATTCAAGTCTCTGAGAGCTTTGAATCTCAAGGCGTGTTTCAATATCATGGTAAGCCACAGGGTCAAGGAAGCTGATAGACCTGTCTTCAAGCTCTTCCTTGAATGCACGGATACCGAGACGATGAGCAATAGGAGCATAAATTTCAAGTGTCTCCTTTGCTGTAAGGCGACGCTTTTCTTCAGGCACATACTGAAGAGTACGGATATTATGAACTCTGTCAGCAAGCTTGATGATAATAACTCTGATATCCTGGGACATAGCCATAAGCATTTTTCTCAGGTTTTCTGCCTGCTGCTCCTCCTTGCTTGAAATATGCATACGGTTGATTTTTGTAACACCGTCAACAAGAAGTGCAATTTCATCACCGAATTGTGTCTTTATATCTGAAAGCTCGTAATCTGTATCTTCAACCACATCATGAAGTATAGCAGCAGCAATTGAAGGCATATCCATGCCCAGTTCATCAAAAAGAATCGTGGAAACAGCTATCGGATGAATGATATACGGCTCACCCGACTTACGTCTCTGCTCTCCGTGAGCTTCATTTGCAAGGTTGAAGGCTTTGTCGACAACCGCAATACTCTCTTCGGAGAAAACACTATTGAATTTTTTTCTCAGTTCAGCATACAGCTCTTTACCTGTATTGACAGCTGATTCACTCATAGTGGCACCTTCTTTATTCTATATATCCCAGATACTGAAGAATCCGTGAATCTTTAAGGGATACCTTCGGAGCGTTTTCAACAACGCTGTAATATCCGTTTTCGTAAGTAATAAGATTAAGCTCACAGAATGCATCAAGTGCGATCTGTGTACGGCAAGTCATTGCAGAGCCGAAGCCGAGTCTGACAGCAATCTGCTCAGCTGTATACACACAGTGCTTCTTATTCTTTACCAGTCTGAAAACTGCAACCGCAAAAGCTCTGTCGGGACATGCTTCTGCCCTTTCGGCCTCTGTAATTTTCTCACCCTTACGGATTTTATTGTAAAGTAAATCACTTGCAAAGTAATCTTCATCTGTAAAAGCAGAATCCTTTACAGCCTTGATATAAATATTGGGTTTTACTTCCCCACGGAATTCGTTTTTATCAACAGTAACAGCAAGGTCAACAACATCTCCCACATCATACGGGAAGCTTTCTGCTGACATTCCGAAATAAACTGCACTGAATTGTGTAAATTTCTTTTCAAATGTGAGTCTGAGATGCTTTCCTGTTGCACCAAGTGGCTTTATACCGGTAATTGTAACCTTATACAAGCCGAAAAGCGGCTGAGGATTTTCGGCACCGAATGGCTCAAGAGCCGCAACAGTTTCAATAAGTCCCATGTTGATAGTTGCAGGATTAAGCTTACAATCAAGTCTGAGCACAGGATAGAAACCGGGAAGCTTTTCCGCATAAGCATTGATTCGTGTTCTGAATTCTTCAATCATATCATCCCTGACGGTAAAGCCTGCCGCAAGAGTATGACCGCCGAAGCGTACAAGAAGATCTTTTGAATCAGTAAGCGCATCAAAAAGTGAAAAACCGTCAATACTTCTGCAGGAGCCTTTAGCCTCACCGCTGCCGTCTCTTGCAATAACAATCGCAGGCTTACCGTAACGGTCAACAAGCTTTGAAGCTACGATTCCGATAACACCTGAATGCCAGTTTTCACCGTCTACGACAATAACCTTTGAATATTTAAGATTATCATCACTTTCAATACGGTTTACAGCTTCTTCAACAATTCCTGCTTCGGTATCCTGACGCATGACATTATATCCGTCAAGCTGCTTTGCAAGAATCTCAGCATCAATTTCATCTTCAGATAAAAGAAGTCTGAGTGCGGTAGTTGCAGAATCAACTCTGCCTGCAGCATTGATTCTCGGAGCAATTGCAAATGCTACGCTTGTGGATGTAAATTCCTTATCATGATAACCTGTCACATCTCTGAGAGCAGCAATACCCACCCTCTCAGAATCATTGACAGCCTGAACACCACGCACGGCAAGAGTCCTGTTTTCACCCTTGAGAGGTACAATATCAGCAATCGTACCGATTGAAACGATATCTGCAAAATCAGCAAGCACACTGTCACAGTCACCGTCTTCAAGTGCAGATGCAAGCTTGAATGCAACACCTACGCCTGCAAGCTCCTTAAAGGGGCTTGTATCATCAGCACGATGCGGATTGACAACAGCAACTGCATCAGGAAGTACACTTCCGGGCTGATGATGGTCTGTAACAACAAGGTCAATCCCCTTACTTTTTATATATTCAGCTTCATTGACAGAATTGATTCCGTTATCTACGGTTATGATAAGCTTTACACCCTGCTGAGCAAGACTGTCAATCGCATCATTGTGAAGACCGTAGCCCTCTTCCATTCGTGAGGGAATATAATAAGTAACATATGCTCCGATTGCTTCAAGATACTGGTAAAGAAGTGCTGTGGCTGTAACACCGTCAGCATCATAGTCTCCGTAAACAGCTATTTTTTCAAAATTATCGACAGCAAGTCTGATACGCTCCACTGCCTTATCCATATCTTTAATAAGAAACGGGTCGGAAAGCTCACAATTATTATCAAGAAAATCTGCAACAGCTTCAGGAGATGTTATACCTCTTGAATTAAGCAGAAGTACGGCAAATTCATCGTAGCCGTATTCATATGCAAGCTGAGCAGCTTGTTTTTTATCAAATGACGATACACGCCAGAATTTACGGCTCAAAAAAATCATCCTTATAATTAATATTAATATATTATAAAATATTCTGACAAAAAATACAATGCTTTAGAAGGATTTTTTTAATATCAATCACCCCTGTAAACACCTTCGCATAGAATATCACAGGAGGAAAAGTTATGAATAATGAAAATATAATGATAATCGGCGGAGACA
>JAFYUD010000248.1 GCA_017549665.1 Clostridia bacterium
GAATCACAAGCCTGCCGCAATTCTGAGAATCTTTCTTGCATCAGCTGCGGTAACCTTTCCGTTGCTGTCAAAATCAGCAAGTGCTCTGATATCATCCGCAGGAGTGTCAAGACCTGCTGAGATTCTTAATGCACTTCTTGCATCTGATGCTGTGACTGTACCGTCACAATTTACATCACCCTGCTGACATTCGGATGCATCATACTTTACCTTAATTTCAGTTATAACATTTTCAAACTCAACATCAAGGTCAACTCTGTTTCCCTCAAGGTCAATTCCGTATGCGGCAACTTTGAAATCAACTTTACCGGGCTTTTTGACATTAAATTGAATGCTTGCACTCCTGTTGATAATGTCATCAGAAAAATCGAGCAATTCTTCCTTACAATCAAATTTTACACACATACCGGTTTGTGTATCATCATGACTTATAGAGACACCACCTATAGCCGGAAATTCAACTTTCAGAAAGTCAAACATTTCTTTATCATAATCAACGTTAACATGAATATAATCTATTTTTTTTATGTCATATACTGTGACAGAAAAAGCAAACCAATTAAGTTTATCGGGATTATCAAATTTGTAAAATAATACAGAATCAACAGCATCCCGGGCATTATAATTTATTGAAACAACATCTTTTTCCTGAGCAAAAACAGGTAAGGTAAGCCCTGTAAGCATTACAATTGCAAGAAATACAAATAAAATCTTTTTCATATATATTACCTCCTTTTATAATTATAAACACCTGAAATTATAAAAACGGTTACAATTATCTGAAATAATTTTTTTGCAGATTTTTCGTTACCATACCGGCAATATTCAATTCTGATATAAAAATGCAGACCTTTTTATACTTCAAACTCATTCAATCCTTCGGAAAGAGTGATTTTATTGTCATTGAATCTGAATTCTGCCCTTGTATTTTCGGGAATTGAAATGCTGAATTTTACGCAGTTGTTTTTCTTTTCGTAATTTACCGCCACGATTCCGTGGGGAGTCTGTATGCTGCCCTTCATATATCCGAAACGGCTGACGCAGTGCGGCTCAATCACAAGTGTGCTGTAGCCTGCAGAGTCATCAGTCTGTCTGATACCAAGCAGATATTCAAAGAAGTAAGCAACTGTCGAGCCGAACATGGGATGATTATGTGAACGGCTGCGGTTGCTGTCCCAGTATTCGTGAAATGTGGTAGCACCGTTTCTGCGCCAGTGTTCATAGCCCTGTTCACCGTTATTGGTAAGAAGGTCAACGGCAAGGTCGCTGTCACCGTTTCTGAAAAGTGAACGTGTGACAATGTCCGTTGCAAAAATTCCCGTGTCGTAATGTCCCAGTTTTTTATAATATCTTACCATGTTTTCGTAAGTCTTTCTGTTTCCGAGACCGATGTCCACAGCAAAGGAATTCGCACCCTGAACATTCATAACGAAATTATCGTCAAATGTATTGAAGTATGCAGCAGTTATTGCGCCCTTACGGTAGCTGATTTTCTCCTTGTACTCTGCAATGTCTTCATCCTTGCCGATTATTGCGGCAATCTCACACATCTGAGACAGTGATTTTACCATAAAATATGTATTGACCATAGGTGCAGGAAGAATAACCTGCTGATTATGGGATGTGATATCTCTGTCAGAATAGAGAATGTTCGGGCCGCACCAGTCACCGAGACACCATTCACCTTTTTTGTCGCTTGTGACAACACCGTATTCTGAATGTTCTTCAAGATAATCAATGTAACGGCGCATATTTCCGTAATATTTTTCAAGAATTGTCTTATCACCGTAATGTCTGTAAAGCTGATAAGGCACTTCAACTATGGCACATCCCCATCCGCCGGGACCTCCGCCGCTTCTGATGTACGGTGCAGTATACTGAAAGTGACCGCTGATTTCATCCTGAGAATCAGCAATATCCTGAAGCCATTTTTCATAGAATTTTCTTGCATCGAAAACTGTCAGTGCCGCATGACATGTAAGCTGACCGTCACCGGTGTAGCCTCGTCTTTCAAGGTGCGGACAATCTGAAGGATGCCCCGTGTGCATATTGCACAGCATTGTGTGTATGAATGTTTTATATGTCCAGTTGAGAGTCTCGTTATCACATTCAAAGTCTGAAGAAACGGGCACATCAGCATAGACAACCTTTACATATTCGGGGGTTGCATTTCCCGTAACCTCAAAATATCTGAAGCCGAACCATGTGAATTCAGGCTGTGCTGTGAATTCAGTGCCGTTGCCGATAACTGTAAACTGCTGTGAATGGATATGGGTAGGGTCTAAATTTCCGTCAGGAAGAAGCTCCTCAGAGAAATTTACCGTGATTTTTTCACCCTTTGAGGCTTTGATTTTCAGCACGGGACAGCCTGTTGTGTTTTCACCACAATCATAGATGCATGAATTTTCATTTTCTCTGACTTTTGTAACCTCAAGCTTTTTGCTCAGCTTGTCGGCAGGGCAGTCAGTGGAGCAGTATTGAGTATCGGGCTTTTCTGTTATCACGGCGTGCTTCCATGATGAATCGTCGAAATCGGCAGCAAAGCAATCTGAAAAATCAGAATAATCATGGTGTTCACATTCAGTAAAATCATAACCGCAGACATAGCTTTCACCTGCAAGGCAGTTTTCGTCAGAAACAAAATGTCTGTCACCTGCAGTAATGCAGTAAATTGCCTTCGGAAGTCCGAAAGTGCGGTTGCCGAAGGTATACCAGCCGCCGCCGAAATGTATTGCAATACAGTTTCTGCCCTCGATTATATAAGGAGTAATGTCAAATTCAGGCACATACACTCTGTGACCTGAAATAATTTCGTCAACGGGGTCGCAGGTGTTTTCAAAATCCGATGAAAGGGGAAGGAATGTGTCGGGATTTATGCATTTTCCGTTTATGTAACATCTGAAAAATCCCAGTCCGAGAATATTCAGTGTTGCCTTTGTGACGGAGTCAATGTCAAAATATCCCCTGATGACCGTAAAGCTTTCTGCAGTGCGGTCTTCTTTTCCTATCCATTGTGCGTTGTGAAAATAATATTCCTGATTCATATTCACAGCCTCCTTGCCTTGGTATGATTATATCATGAATTGACACTGCAATCAAGTAATTCTGCCTTGCTCTTTTTTGTTATATATGTTATTATATTATCAATAAGCTTTAAGAAGGTAATTATATGAAAACAAAGTCATCAATTGTTTTTACCGGTGACATCGGTTTTGACAGATATATGTACGGAAAGTGGAATGACGAAAATCTTCTTTCCCGTGAAGTGCTTGATTTTCTTCACAGCGGTGATCATGTTGTTGCCAATGTTGAGGGACCCGTTGCACCCGTTGAACAGAATACAACCAAGGACGGTGTGCAGCAGCTGCTTCATACAATTGATCCCGAAGCTGTGAAGGTGCTCAATAATATGAATGCTGATATCTGGAATATCTGCAATAATCATATTATGGATGCAGGGGAGTACGGAATAAAGACCACTCTTGAAATCGCAGATGCAAACGGAGTGAAGACCATCGGTGCAGGAATGAATATTGATGAAGCAAGAAAGCCTGTCATTATCAATGAAGCAGGCGGAATCGGCTTGTTCGGTGTGGGTTATCAGCGTGCGTGCAGAAAGGCCGACGAAAATAAGGCAGGCTGTTACAGCTGGAGTGACCTTGACGCAATTCAGGCAACTATAAATGAAATCAAGGCGCAGTGCCGTTGGTGTGTTGTTGTCGCCCATGCAGGTGAGGAATTCACGCCTCTCCCGTCACCCTATACAAGGGAAAGATATCATAAATATCTTGAAATGGGTGCAGATGCTGTCGTTGCGCACCATCCCCATGTGCCTATGAATTACGAAACAGTGGGAGACAAAATTATCTTCTATTCACTGGGTAATTTTATTTTTGATACAGATTATCAGCGTGCGCAGTACAATA
The DNA here is from genome assembly GCA_017549665.1 of Clostridia bacterium. Next base: position 3,927 of record JAFYUD010000248.1, read on the forward strand.
CAGAATACGGTATTCTCGTAAAGCTCAATTTTACCGAAACGGAACTTACATGGGAGCCTATGGGACTTGAAATTCTCCGTGGAGAAGAGCATGTTGTAAAAGCACCTCTTCCGGAAATATTTGTTGATGTGCAGCAGGAGGAATTCGAGCTTCTGTCACCGCTTTCTGCAAAAATGCATATTGCGGCAACAAGACGGCAGATGACTTATCTTAATCCGGCAAGGTTCAGAAATGCCACCGAAGAAGAGTGGGCAGAGCATTTTGCAGAGCCGCTTCGTACAGGCAGAGTGCCGGGTGAAACACTTGATTTCTTCATTCTTTGTCCCCTTGCTGAAAAAGCAGAAGAGAAGGAATGGGAAAAGAGTAAGCTCGAAAATGTGAAAAAATACATACTTGAACAAATGTAAAAAAGAAGGCTGTTTTATACAGCCTTCTTCGTTTTATATGTTATTGTAAATTTTTCTGAATTCATCCGCTTTACGGTAAGCTTCTGCCATGTATTCTTCAAAGCTCATTTTTTCATATCTGTCGCTGACATTGCGCTCAGGTCTGTTTCTGCACACAAGCTCAAAAGTAAGCGGGCCGTTGAAATTACAGCTGTGAAGTCTGTCTGCGATGCCCTGCCAGTCGGCAATTCCGTGATCAAGAGGAAGCAGATGTGAATCGTCGTAAAATGTGATTTCATCACCTGTCTGTCCCATGTTATCGTTAAGATGAGTGGAAAACAGATATTTTCCGAATTTTGCAAGTGTGTCTTCCTTGTTATTATAGCATAACTCATGTCCCGAATCAAAACAGAAGCCGATATGCGGTAACTCACCGTATGCGTCAAGTATCTTCTGAAGATATTCAAGCCCCTCCGTATTTTCGAATGCAATACGGATTTTTTTCTTTTCTGCGTATTCAATAGCCCTTGCAAGTCTGCTGATACCCAGGTCGTTTGGAGAATGGTTATCCATGCCGATAATTGCGTGGCAGATAACAAGGTCAGTGCCGAATTCACTTGCGCAGTCAATTGTGCCGATAATATCATTTATCATCTTGTCTGAAAGTGTGTCATCTGCGTGGAAAATGTCATCCATGCCGTAAAATGGTGCATGAAGAGACTGAAGCCTGAGACCTGATGCAAGCGCTTTGTTTATCTGTGCGCTTCTGTCAATGCCTCTGTCCCAGTCAAAGAAAACACCGTCAAAGCCCGCAGCTTTTATTATTTCAATCTGATCATACTCGGAAACATCCGATCCCATACCTACGTTTACACAGATATTTTTACTGTTCATAATCATCACCTGTACAGATTATAATTGATTTTTCTGTCTTTTGCAATATTGTTGACTTGAAAATCCTCAGATGTTATAATAAAAATATAAATACTCTTCAGGGAATGATTTTATGGGAGAAAAATTAAAAAAGGCCATAGGCGTTCAGGGCGATTTTAAAACCACTATTCTGCCTATGATCAATTACAGCTACGCAAATATGTATATGGGCGGTGCCGGATACATCATCAGTATGTATTTTACCGTATTCCTTACTGATGTTGTCAATATGTCACTCAATCAGGCAGGTATCGTTGTTATGCTTGCCACTGTCTGGGATGCTGTGACCGATCCCGTCATGGGTATCATAACCGACCGTACACGCTCAAAAACAGGTAAACACAGACGTTATCTGCTGTGGGGCTTGCCCGTTATGGCAGTTTCATACACATTACTGTGGAATTCATTCGGTATTGACGGTGCGGAAAATCCCACCAAGGCAATGATTTACTTTGTGCTTGTCTATATGCTTTATAAGACTGCATATACTATAATCTGCGTGCCTCATACAGCAATGCTTCCCGAGCTTGCCCCCGAATACAATCTCCGTACACAGTATAATTCCGTAGGTTATCTCTTTAATTCAGCAGGTATGGTGCCTGCATTCGGTATTGTTGTTGCAATTCTTGCAATTTTCGGCTCAGGTGACAATATTACATCAGAATCAAAAAAGCCGTTCCTTGTTATCGGTATCGTGCTTTCTGTTTTCTTTGCAATTGCAGTTTTCCTTACTTATGCAAAGACAAAAGAGCCAAGCTCACTTGGTATCAGAAATGAAAAGCTTGATGTGAAATACATAATCAGAGAGTATATTCTTGTTTTTAAGAACAAATCCTTCAGACAGTATTTCTTCATGAGTCTTGCGTATCAGTTTTCAACAGGCTTCTATGCAAACTCAAAGGTTTATTATATCAAATATCTTGCCAATCAGTACAGTAAGTATGCGCTTTTTAACGCAGTTGCAGGTGTAGCGGAAGCAGGTGCATTCCCGCTTAACTATGCGCTTACTATGAAGCACGGTAAGAAAAAGTGCGGCAATATCGTAACTCCTCTCATGGTTGCAGGTCTTGCAATCGGTCTTATCATGCAGTCGGGCGGCTCAGTTTTCTGGGTGATTCTTATGATGCTCAGTATGCTGCTTTATCCCTTCGGTATGTCAGGTCTCGGCTTTGTTTCAACAAATATTTTCCCTGACCTTACCGACGTTGATGAGCTTATCACAGGCAGAAGAAGAGAGGGTGTCATTGCCACATTCTCAACTCTTATCAAAAAGAGTATCAGCGGTGTTATGGCTGCTCTTGTAGGCTTTACTCTTCAGGGCTTCGGTCTTGTTACAGGTGATACTGTTTCTGATTACGAAAAGACAACGGGTACATTGTTTGCACAGACAGACAGTGCTGTTATGGGCGTGCGTATCTGTGTTGCGGTAATTCCCATTATTGCCGCTGTCGTTGCTCTTATTCTTCTTAAGAATTTCCGTATGACTAAGGATGATCATACAATGATACGTGCCGCAATTGCAACAAAGCATAAATACGGCAGTGTGACTCTTACACCTGAGCAGAAAGAGCGCTGTGAGCTGATTTCAGGTCAGAAGCTTGAAAATACATGGCTCGGTCAGGGCGCTTACGATGGTGAAGAGCATTATCTTGAACAGAATGAAGAGGGACAGTATCTGATTCTTCTTGATAAAAAGAAAGAAAAGGAGAGTAAGGAAAAATGATTGATATAACAAAAAAAGCACCTGATGCAAGAGAGAAAAATGCAAAAAATGCAATTCTTGATTTTCTGTTTTATTTTGCACAGTGGACATGGGGACTGCCTGTAAATATCGTGGGCGGAATAGTATTCCTTATCTGTACAAAAATAAAAAAACGCCGTTTTCAGCGTTTCGGATATTCATACATCGTATATCTTCCCTGGAAGCAGGGCGGTCTGTCTCTGGGAATGTTTATCTTTATGAGAGACCAGCACAGCAGTAAAAAATGGACATATAATACAAGAATCCATGAATACGGACACACATGGCAGTGTCTGCTTTTAGGACCTCTTTATTATATCGTGGTTGCTATTCCTTCAGCAATCTGGTGCAATGTCTTTGCATCATACAGAAAGAAAAATAATATTTCATATTATAAGCTTTACTGTGAAAGCTGGGCAAATGCATGGGGACAGAAATTCACTAAAATGAAAATGGTGCCTGAAAAATAATTTGAGAAATAATGAAAACGCATTGGAAAAACCAATGCGTTTTTTGCATGATCAGATTTCGGGGACGAAAGAAGGCATAAGCTGAAGCTTGAAGAGGTTTGCCTTGTGCTTTCTGTCAATGATGGCTTTCTTTTCTGCGTCTGCGATTTCCCCTGTACGGATATAAACATCAAGCTCTGCATAAGTAAAGCCGAGATTTTCTTCGTCTGACTTTCCGCAAAGACCGTCAATGGGTGTTTTTTCAACAAGCTCAGCGGGCAGACCGAGACAATGTCCGATTTCCTTGACCTCTGTAACAGTGAGATTTGACATGGGTGAAAAATCACCTACAGAGTCACCGTATCTTGTTGAGTATCCGACCCAGTCTTCAGACAGATTGCAGGTGTTGCAGACTCTGCCGTTGCGGCACTGAGATACTGCATATACTGTTGACATTCTGATTCTGGGAGGCAGATTCTGCTTTGCCTGCTCAGTTACCTCGAGACTGTCGGGAATATTGCTGATAATAGCATCAATTGCATCTTTTACATTGATAACATGGTGCTCAATTCCGAGATGATTCACAAGCATGAAAGCCTTGTCAATATCATGCTGCTCACCCTGAGGCATAAGCACACCTATAACACGGTCCCTGCCCAGAGCTTCAACACAGAGAGCAGCCGCAATTGAGCTGTCCTTGCCGCCTGAAATACCGATAACGGCATTGCATCCGGGGCCGTTTGCTTCAAAGAAATTTCTTATCCATTCTACACATTCATTCTTAATTTTTACTGCATCAAACATTAAAATTTACCTCCGATGATATCTCTGTGATTTATTCACCTATAACGTCGATCTGACACATTTTCATTGTTGTAAGTGCCGCATTGTGAGTGGCAGGTGTTACACCTGCACAGCATGATGCATCTACTGTTATGCTTGCATAAGGAAATGCAGCTTTGATAATAAGAGAGTTGCTGACGACACAGATATCTGTACACAAACCGACGATTTCAACATCTTCGAGTGTTTCGTTTTTCCACTCAGGCCAGCCGAAGTTCGGTTTGTCAATAATCTTTGCGCCTTCAACATAAAGTCCGTCGTATATTTCCCAGCCTTTTGTACCTTTTATGCAGTGGGGGACAGGTAACTTTTTGCCTTCCGGTGTTTCAAGATAATTGTCACCGTGAGTATCACGTGTGAAGATGATTTCGTCACCGTTTTTTACGTATTCGTTAATTTTTGCTTTTACTGCAGGAACGATTGCAACAGCTTCGGCAGTACCCAGTGCCATGTCAATAAAATCGTTCTGCATGTCAATTACGATAAGTGTTTTTTTCATGAAAATTCTCCTTTTCGGGCTTGCTGACTGTGCCCGAGGTGAATCTGATTTATATAATAATATCATAAAGAAAATGATTTTTCAATATTTTTTACCACGTTCAAGTGTGGCAAAGTGCTTTCAAAAATCCTACAACTCTATGTGTCTGAAGTTGTAAATGAAGATAAAAAACAGTAATTCTATTGATTTTACAAGCTCTCTATGATAAAATTAATAAAATTTGTAAAATTATTCAGTCAGGAGGATTTTGTTATGTTCAGACTCTATGCAGAATTAACAGCAGGTAGTTCAAAGGCAGTATACAAGGATTTTGACAACGATAGCTTTTCTTTTAAGCTTGAAGAAACAGAAGGCAGAATAAAAGGTATTTTTACTGCTAAAAAAGATATGACAATGTCAAAATTTATTCTTAAAGGTGACAGAAATTTTGACGGTGAAGATCTGTTCTACGCAAACGGTTATCAGGCATGGACAACTTCAAGAGAATTTTCAAAGCATGATAAATTTGACGGTCTTCTCAAGGCTGCAAAGATTTCAAAATTTACAGCTCACTTTGTAGGTATGTCAGGTGACTACCACTTTGAAGAATACGGTGAAGAAGGCAAGTTCCACGGATATACATATTGCTATTTCCGTAAAAAAGGCGGAAAAGAAATCACACTTTACGGCTCAAAGAGTGAAAGAAACGGTTATACAATCTTTGAGGTTGATATGAAGGATGATGATTTCAACATTAAAAAAGATGTTGAAGGTCTTGCCCTCAAGGCAGGTCAGGAATATGAAATGTTTGACATTGCAATCATCAGCGGTGAAATGGATGATGTAATGGACAAGTATTTCTTTGACTTTGTCGGCTGCAAAAAGCCTGCGATTGATCATCTTTCAGGTTACACATCATGGTACAATTATTTCCAGAATATCAATGAAGACATTATTCTTCGTGATCTTGACGGACTTGACAGAGCAAGTGAAGAAGTCAATATTTTCCAGGTTGATGACGGTTATCAGGCAGCTGTCGGTGACTGGCTTGTTACTGATACCAAAAAGTTTCCTCACGGAATGAAATATATAGCAGACAAAATTCATGCAAAAGGATATAAAGCAGGTATCTGGCTTGCACCTTTCTCTGCACAGGTATCATCAACTATTGTAAAGGAGCATCCCGACTGGCTTCTGACACATAAGCGCAACGGCAAAAAAATGCTTGGCTGTCAGGGTTGGGGCGGTGCATATACTCTTGATATTTATAATCCCGAAGTCCGTGAATATTTAAGAAAAGTTTTCGACACAATTCTTAATGTGTGGGGCTTTGATATGGTTAAGCTCGATTTCCTTTACAGTCAGTGTATCGAACCCAGAAACGGTAAGACCCGTGGTGAAATCATGTGCGACGGTGTAGATTTCCTTCGTGAAGTCTGCGGTGATAAGTGGATTCTCGGTTGTGGTGTGCCTCTGGGTACATGTATGGGTATCTTTGATGCATGCCGTATTTCCTGCGACGTTAACAAGAACTGGAAATTTGAGCTCAGAAAGAGCCTTAATATCAATTCTATCGTTACATGTGTCAGAACAAATGCTGAGATGCCTTCATCACAGAATGCGATTACAAACACAATTTTCCGTAACCATCTTGACGGAAGAGCTTTCTGTAACGACCCCGATGTATTCTTCCTTCGTGATATCAATATCGGCTACAATATGGAGCAGAAGCTCCTTCACGGCAAGGTTAATTCGATCTGCGGTAATGTTCTTTTCGTTTCCGATAACGCAGGCGATTTTGATAACGAAAGAATCGGCTACCTTAAGGATTTCTTCAAGGATAAGAATTATAAGGTCAATGCTGCTGAATTTGTGGGCAAGGATGAAATCCGTCTTGATTTCACAGAAAACGGCGTTGAAAAGACACTTACTCTCAACCTTGATACAGGTGCAAGTAATGTCCGTGAAATAATCTGATAAAATATAAAAGCACTTCGTTACGAAGTGCTTTTTTTGTGCGGATGATGATAACGGATTTGCTTAAAGTGATATTCAGACTTTGTCGGCGTGATATTTTTGCTTTGCAAAAGTGTTAACCGGGCGAAGCACAATAACACTGCGAAATAATAAAACTCAATGAATGCGAATAAAACTGAAAAAGCACCGCTTTTGCGATGCTTTTTCCTGGTGGAAGAGGGTGGATTCGAACCACCGAAGTCGTTGACGGCAGATTTACAGTCTGCTCCCTTTGGCCACTCGGGAACTCTTCCATCTTATTTGATTTTCGTTAAAAGAGCATAAAAAATGGAGCTGGTGGACGGACTCGAACCCCCGACCTGCTGATTACAAATCAGCTGCTCTACCAACTGAGCTACACCAGCAACTCTCTAACGCGAGACATATAATAACACATCAAAACGGGAATGTCAATACTTTTTTTGAAATTTTTTTAATTTTTTTCATTTTTTCCGGAATCGTGTCATAAGTGCTCTGAATTTGTCTTATATATAAATAAAAATTTTTATTAAAATACTTGTACTGAGATTTACTGTATGATATAATAAAGTGATTTTATATTGGATTTTTATATTCAATTGCTAAATATGTAAACATTTTCAGAACAGGAGATAAATATGAAGAAATTAACAGAATTTACAAGAGAAGAACTTATTGCATTTGAAGCAGAGGCTCAGGCTCGTTATGACGAGTTCAAGTCAAGAGGTCTCACAATCGATATGTCAAGAGGTAAGCCCGGCCCCGAGCAGCTTGATGTTGCACAGGAAGTTTTTGCAAAGGCTTTTGAGCTTACAGATTACAAGTCAAAGACCGGCTTCGACTGCCGTAACTACGGTCTTCTTGACGGTATCGCAGAATCAAAGGAGCTTTTTGCTGACCTTCTCGGTGTTGAGCCTAAGAATATTGTTATCGGCGGCAACGCAAGCCTTGAGCTTATGTTCAGCTTTATCAGTCAGTGCTATTCACACGGTATCGGCGGCTGCACACCCTGGTCAAAGCTTGATGAAGTAAAGTTTATTGCTGTTGTTCCCGGTTATGACCGTCATTTCGGTATTGCTGAATATTTCGGCATCAAGATGGTGAATGTACCCATCAGCGAAACAGGCCCCGACATGGATATGGTTGAGGAGCTTGTAAAGGATCCCGCAGTAAAGGGTATGTTCTGTGTTCC
>JAFYUD010000249.1 GCA_017549665.1 Clostridia bacterium
AGTTTTTCCATGTCTTCCCTGTGCTCCTGCTCGGTTGCACAGAAAATTGCACCGAGTTTTGAAAGCATCGTTTTAGCTTCCTTATACTTGAGCTCTGCAGAAACTTTTGCAGGATTTGACGCAAAGCCTCTTGCAACAGGCAGAGACCCGGGAATGATAGCACCTGAATTGGTTGCACTGCAGATTTCGTCCCAACTGCCGTCTTTCAGCACTTTTTCAAGGTCGCTGATTGTATCAAGCACAGCAGAAACAGGCTCATAATATTTGCTGTAAACGACTTCATCACTTGCGCTGTCTTCCATTGCGGAAATGATGAGTCTGCGGCAATAATCAAGGTTTACAGATGCCTCTTCAAGCACAAGTCTGCCCCAGAGTGATGTCTTTATATCACAATCGGCATTATACATATTTTCTGCTTCACGAAGCCATCTTTCAGGGAAAGGATGACTGAGTGAAAAGTTATAAAGGTCTTCGATTTTTGATGCAAGGGCACTGTCATCCCTGCCGTAAGCTGTCATTGAATTGAGCAGGTCGTAATTGTCAGGATTTTCTGTGCAAAGCTCGTCAAGGGTTTTTGTCATTGCTTCTGCAATGAGCATCTGAGCTTCACCGCCTGAAAGAAGTCTGAAATCAGGCTCGATATCTGCCGAATGGAAATTTTCACGCACAAGCTTTATGCAGAATGAGTCGATTGTGCATATTTCAGCATCTGACAGCTTCATTTTGATATTACGGTATAAATTGTTCAGCGGTTCTGTTCTGATAAGATTGTCAACAGCTGCCGCAATTCGCATTCTCATTTCCTGTGCTGCAGCATTTGTGAATGTAACAACAAGAAGCTCACCCGGTTCAACAGGCTCGTTACCCTCTGTCAGGAGCTTTATGATACGTTCAACAAGCACAGCTGTTTTACCTGAGCCTGCTGCCGCAGAAAGCAGAAGTGTTCCGCCTCTTGAATTGATAGCATCCAGCTGCTGCTGAGTCCATTTTCTTTCAGCCATTGTTAATCGCCTCCATTGCTTCCCAGGGATCACCGTCAAAAACGTGGTTGAAGCTGTCGCAATCCTCGTGTGAACAGACAGCCTTGTATTCACAGTAATCGCACACAGTCTTGTTCTGTGCGTACATAAGGGGATTTGCACCGATTTTGCCCTCGTGCAGATTCATACCCATGTCACAGATGACCTTGTTGATTGTTTTTCTTATAAGCTCAAAACCGTGCATATCAAAGGTCTTGCCCTTGATATTTCCGTTTTTGTCAATTTTTGCTTCAATGATAAAGCCGCCGCCGTTTTCTTCCATACCACGGATAACTTCTTCATCAGCAAGCACTATACCTTTCATTTTGCCCTGACTCAGGCGCTCTTTTTCGATTTCTTCTTCGGTTGCTTCTCTGCCGAGCTTGTTGCTGCTCTTTTTTGCAGGAACATAGAGAATGCCGGCAGGTACAATATTACCGTAACGGTCTTTGCCGTTTTCCGCAATACAGGCAAGGTACAGAAGCATCTGCATATTGACACCTGAAAGAATATCTGAAAGCTTGAAATCCTTTCCGCCTGTTTTATAGTCAATTATGCGAAGGAATGTTTTTTCTGAGTCTGCGCTGACCATTGTATCAACACGGTCAACCACACCGCCGAGAACAGCAGTTCCTCCGTCAGGAAGATTTACCGTATAAGGTGCAATCTGTCCGTCATTTTCAATTTTAAGCTCAACATCTTTTGTCTCAAATCTGCTGTCTGCAAATTCAGCCGCAAGACGCTCAAGGATTTCGCAGATACTGTTTTTGCAGCGCTCTACGGAATATCTGACTCTTGCAGTCAGATTTTTTGCTCCGCCCATGCGCTCGTTTACGTAGCTGTTGGTTTCTTCATCAACGGCAATACGTCTTTCCTGTGAAGACATATCACGAAGTCCCTGACTGCCGAATCTGAGAAACAGCTTTTCAAGAACATGATGCACAAGCATACCGTTGAGTCTGGAGTTGAAGCTTGCCTGTTCACCGGGCATGGCCTTAAGACCGTATCTGCAGAAATATTTGAAGGGGCATTTGTGAAATTCCTCTACTCTTGAGGATGAAATATGCATATCCTTTCCGAAAAGTGCAGATGCATTTTCCTTGTTGCTGATTTCTGCAGGGATTTTTTTTGCATTTTTCTCTGCCGCATCAAGCATCTGTGAAAATTCAGTTCCGCTTACATATTTTTTTACAGATTCCGAATAGACGGAATTATCGTTGAAATGAAGAGTTGCACTCTCAAATGCAGCACGGACACTTTCAATCGTTTCAGCGGGATCAAGAAGAGAAATGTCTGTCATTTCACAGCAGGGAAGTATATTCTGGACCATGGTTACAATTTCAGACGGTGCCATTGCTTCACCCTTGAAGCTGCCAAGTGAATAGGTGATATATAATTTATCCTTGGGAATACACAGTGTACTGTATACACGAAGGCGCTCTTTTCTCATCTTGCCGATGCCGTCATCGCTGAGCTCCACGCCCTGATTCTTAAGAAGTCTGCGTTCATTTTCCGTAAGGACGAATGACTGTGTTGATTTTGCAGGGAATACACCTTCATTTGCACCTACAACGAACAGAACTTTTTTGTCTGAAACACGGATTCTGTCTGCATCACCGATGGTGATCATATCAAGTCCGCCGGGGAGTGCACCGATATCTGAGGATGAAACCATGATTCTGAACAATTCGAGATATCTTTTCGGGGTGATGCTTCTTGAATCAAGGGTGTCGGCAAGAAGTGAAAGTGTGTTCATGAATTCATCCCATGAGCGTTCACACTCATAGGCTGTTGTGCTGTTGAGTCTGAGGGCGAATTTCAGAAGATTTTTGTCTGCCTGCACTTCTTTAAGAAAATCATAGACTGCTTTTGTACAGTTTTTTCCCTGCTCGGCTGACATATTCTCTCTGAGCTTAAGGATGGGGAAAACGACCTTCTTTCTCAGCTCATTGAGCTTTGCAAGTCTTTTTTCGGACTTCTCGTCAGCTTCACAGCCGAATCCGTCAGGATGTGATGTCCAGTCACTCAGCCAGCCGTTTCTGTCAATCTGCCAGATATATACATAGTTTTCAAGAAGTGAAATCTCGTCATTGCTGATTGGTGAAATATATGTTTTGAGATATCTGAAAATCATTTCAGATGTAAATCCCTCTGCTGCAAGAGTAAGTGCACAAAGAGCAAAAATTACGATGATTTCGTTTTCGAGACTTCGTCTGGTGTCCTCAAAAACGGGAATACCGTATTTTCTGAATGCAAAAGGCAGATATTTTGAGTATGCTGAATCTCTGCCCGCAACAACGATATCACGGTAACGAATACCTGTTTCACGGACAAGCTTTTTTGCGCTCATTGCTACAAAATCACATTCGTCATAAATGTTTTTTGCAGCCGCAATCACAACATCGGATGTTGTTTCCTGATAAACCTCTGCATCAGGCTCATAAATTCCTTTTTCAATAAAGGACAGTGCCTCATTGCGGTATTTATATTCATATTTAAGTACAACAGGCTCAGCAACACTGACACCGAGTCTGTTTGCAAGATTTACAAGCTTTCCTGCATTTTCAACTGCGTAAGAAAATGCGCCCGTGCCGCCTGATGTGTCACGGATGCTTTCTGCACAGCAGGTGACATAAACATCCTGCGCCTGTGTGAGCATAAGCGAAATAAGCTCGTTTTCCTGCGCAGTGAAGCCTGTGAATTCATCAAAGAAAATTGTTTTGCCTTTGAAAATATTGTTTTCTGCAGCAATTGCGGCTGCAGAATTGATGATATATCTGTCATCTGAAAAACGCTCTGTAAGAAGAGTCTCATACATCTGCGCAATGAGAGAAATTTCTTCAGACTTCTTTACGAGAATACTGTTTCCTGACTGTGCAGCGGCATCTGCAAGTACTTCACCTGTGACACTGCACTGGATAAGCTCGTCAGTCATGCTGAGAAGGTCGGTTACGGTATTCTTGTTTTTCAGACACTTTGAAAAAATGTCAAGTCTGTCCGAAACTGCTTCAAGCGCCATGCTCATGATAACAGCCTTTGCCGCATTTGTTACGGGAGGCTTTCTGTCGGGTGAATACTGCTCAACTATATTTTTGGCAAGAGATGAAAAGCTCATGATTTTCATTCCCGAGAGTTTTTTTGCTCCCAGAAGATGTATCATTGCTTTTTCACTTTCAAAAGAAAACTGCTCGGGCACGATGAGAAGTATATCTTCTCCCTTTTCAAGCTTTTCGGTTATGCTTTTTCTGATAAAAGTTGTTTTTCCCGTTGACGCACGTCCGAGAATCAGTCTGAGCATGGTTAGTCCTCCCGTAAATCAGAATTTGTCTTTTAATAATTAACAATGTACAATTTACAATTTACAATTATCAGAACACCTTCGGTGTTGAATTTTAATTGTACATTGTTCACTGTACATTGTACATTTAAATTATTGTTTATTATATCACACTATTTGTCCCATAAATGTCCCAATAAAAACAAAATCACCCCATACAAAGTATGCGGTGACGAAACGAGTGAGTCTGTAAGCCGGGTTTTGTCATTTAAGGCAATCATCTGTCTTGGCTGAAGGTTACCCTTCAGCTCACGCCACCCGTCGGAGTTATGGCCGAGCAGACCACTCCATGTCGGTGTTGC
>JAFYUD010000250.1 GCA_017549665.1 Clostridia bacterium
ACAACTGTTGATTTCTTTACAGATTTTGTTGATGCGGATAATCCTGTTGAAGTTAATTTTACAGTATTCAAAGAAACAAAGCTTGACGGTGAAACAGAAAAAACATTACAGAATGCTGAGTGCGGTAAATCATATTATTGCAAAGCAACTGTAGGAGAAAACGTTTACGTTTCTGATAATGTAAATATTTTACCTGTTGAACACAATTTGAGTCAGGTTGATGCTCAGGCTCCCACTTGTACAGAAATCGGATGGGAAGCTTACGAATACTGTACAGCTTGTGACTACACTACATACGAAGAAATTCCTGTTGACAATGATGCACACACAGATGCAGATAATGACTGTATCTGCGATAACGGTTGCGGTATAGAATATGCAGTCATTGATGGCGTAAAATATATTATAAGTGGTGACATAACCAACACAGGTATTCATATCGGTTCATTTGCAGCTTTCGACAATTGCTACAAGGCAGGCGACGGTTACATGCTTATAAAGGGTGAAGGTGATAACGATACCGTTATGACTCTTTACAATGCAACTATTGATGTGCGCGGAACCGGACACAACGATGCAATCATAATTGACGGAGAAGATATTGAAATCAGATTCATCGGTGAAAATAACATTTTTGCAGATGAAGAAGCATATGCCACCCCAATCGGAAATAGCAGACATTCCCAGGCATTCATCGGTGCAGATGATGCTGTGCTGAACCTTTACGGAAATGTTACCGTAAGTTATATTAATATTGAAAGCGGTACAGTCAATGTATACGGTGCTGATGCAGATGGTATTGAATCTGTTTATGTTGAAAGAAATCTTGTTGTTTCAGAAGGTGCTGTTTTAAATATCATCAGCGGAGATAACGGTATGGGATTCAACTGTGGTATTATCGTTCAGAAAGAAATTGTTGCAGAAGGTGAATTCAATGCAATTGCTCTTACCGGTTCAGAAACAGACAACGAGACAATTTACAATCTCACAGCAATAGGCGATGCAGTTCTCGGTGCTGATACATACAATCCCTATTGCGGATTGGAAATCCCCGAAGACTTTAATCTTGAAATCAACTTCATCGTTCCCGAGGGCACAAGTGTAACTGTTCCCGAAGGCATCACACTCAATCTCGATTCAATGACAAATGTTGATATCGACGGTAAGCTTATCGTGTACGGCACTCTTATCTGTACACACACAGGCGGAGAAGCTACATGCAACGAAAAGGCTGTATGTGATATCTGTAAAAATACTTACGGAGAAACACTCGTTCATACAGACGAAGACGGTGACTACATCTGCGACAACGGTTGCGGACACGAATTTGAAAAGCCCGAAGAACCCACTCCCGAAGCTCCTGAAGATACAGAATCAGAAGTTTGTGAGGACTGCGGTAAGGTTCACGAAAGCTTTATTGATACAATCATCTGTTTCTTCAGAAGGATATTCAATTTCTTAAAATCATTCTTTGCATAATTTTAAGCCATCGGTTCTGCCGATGGCTTTTAATATACGGTAAAATTTACACATTTTTCTTGACATTTCAATCACTGTACTATATAGTTAATATATACTAATATAACATTCTGCGGAGGGAAAATTTATGTTAGAAATGTTAAGAAATCTTATCTCCATGTTTTTATCTTTCGAGCTTGCAATTTCCGCTATGTTTACAGGTCTCGACGTAAACAAGCAGTACGAAATGCCCGAAATTGAAACAGGTGAATACACTCAGTATGTTGATGCATTCATCGGCACAGGCGGTCTCCCCTGGACCTGCGGTATGCTCAGCCCTGCAGCAACAACACCATTCGGTCTTGTAAGACTCGGTGCTGACACAAGCTTCCTCGGCGGCGCATACATTCTCAAGACAAACACATCAGGCTATTACTATGAGCACGGCCACATCCAGGGCTTCAGCCACTCAAGACTTTCAGGTACAGGTGCTGAAGAATACGAAATGTTCCGTGTCACACCTGCCATCGGCGCACAGAAAGCATCAGCAGTTGCATATTCTCACGAAAACGAAACTGCAGCACCCGGATATTATGCCGTTTATCTTCCTTCACTTGCATGTCTTGCTGAAATGACAGCAACTTCTCACGCAGGTGTACACAGATATACATTCGGAACAATCAAAAACGCAAGACTCTCTATCGATGTTTCAAGCTATGCAGGCAACAGCAGAGTTGAGGATTCATATGCTGAATATGATGCTGAAACAGGCATCATCACCGGCGGCTGTAACCTTTTCGCTCAGTTCTCAGGCCGATATGAGGGTCTCCCCGTTTACTTTGCTGCAAAGACAAGCAAGGCTGCAGAAAAGGTTGAAATCAAAGGCGACGCAAAAGACCTTAAGGTTGACATCAACTTCGGCAGCATCAAGAATGAAGCTGTTGAGCTTTATGTTGGCATCAGCTTCGTAAGTGCTGAGAATGCACTTCTCAACCTTGAAGAAGAGGTTGGCAACAAGACATTTGACGACGTAAGAAAAGAAGCTCAGGCTCAGTGGGAGGATGAACTTTCTCTTATCAAAATTGAGTCTGCTGACGAAGAAATCAAGACAATCTTCTACTCTTCTCTTTACCACACAATGATTATGCCTTCTGACGCAACTGACGTTAACGGTGAATATCTCGGCTTTGATAAGGAAGTTCACACTGCAGACGGCTACACATACAGAACAGATATGTCTCTCTGGGACACTGTACGTAATACACATTCACTTTACACTCTTATTGAAGCAGATGTTCAGAACGACTGTCTCAACAGCCTTGTTGAAATGGCTAAGGCAGGCAACGGAAATCTCCCCCGCTGGCCTCAGGGCGCAGGCTACACAGGTTCAATGTTCGGTGACTCTGCAAACATCCTTATCACAGAAAGCTATCTCAAGGGCTTTACTGATTTCGATGTTGAAGCTGCATACGAATTCATGAAATATTCTTCTGAAAATGCAACTGAAAAAGACGGCAGAGAGTATATCGAAGCTTACAACGAATACGGCTATGTACCTTACGACATCGACACTTCAAGAAAGTCTGTAAGCCGTACACTTGAGTATTCATGGGAAGATGCGGCAATCGCATCTCTTGCAGAGGCCCTCGGTTACACTGAGGATGCTGAAAAGTATGCTGCAAAAGCAATGTACTATAAGAATCTTTTCAACACAGAAAACAACTATTTCCAGGCTAAGGATTCAGACGGTGAATTCATCAAGACATTCAATCCCAATATCACATATTTCTACGATGAAATTCTCCCCGTAAAGCTTGCAAACGGATACTGCGAAGGCAGCCCCAAGCAGTGGCGCTGGAGTGCTACTCATGATATCGAAGGCATGATTGCTCTCTTTGATTCTGAAGAATACTTCGTTTCAGAGCTTGAAGCTTTCATGGAAGAAGCATCTCCCACACGTGCATATATTGATCCCGGTGCAGGCTTCTGGATCGGCAACCAGCACGATATCCACACTCCCTATCTCTTCTCAGACGCAGGCAGAAGCGACCTTACACAGAAGTGGGTGCGTTGGACTCTTGCAGAGCGCTTCAGCACAGACATCAACGGTCTTGACGGTAATGACGACGGCGGTACAATCAGTGCATGGTACGTATTCTCAGCAATGGGCTTCTATCCCCTTGCAGGTACAGACAGATACTGGATCGGTTCTCCCAACCTTGATTCAGCTGAAATCTCACTTTCAAACGGTAATACACTTAAGATCACAGCTCTCAATCAGAGCGCTGAAAACGTATACGTAAAGAGCGTAACACTCAACGGTGTAAAGCTCGAAGGCAACTACATCACTCATGAACAGCTTATCAACGGCGGCGAGCTTGTATTTGAAATGTCCGCAACTGCATAAGGAGTGTTTTCAATGAAAATTATCAGTGCAATAATATCTTTATTGCAGGTTCTTTCCGTAGTTTTCGGCATCACTCCCGTTGATTACAATGTAAATTACGGAGGCGACACTTATGTTGCCCCCGTAATCAATGAAGAAATGGTAATCATTGAAAACGGCTGCACAGATTTCGTTATCGTTTATGCTGACGATGCTGACGAATGTATCAACACAGCTGTCAGCGAGCTTCAGCTTTACATTGAAAAAATCAGCGGTGTAAAAATCGATGCTGTAAAAGAGTCTGAATTTTCAGGCGGAAAAGCAATTCTTATCGGTGAAACACAGCTTGAGAATTCTGTTACTCAGATAAACCGTGATGACATTTTCGCAGACGGATTTATTCTGTATTCAGACGGAAATTATCTTATAATCACAGGTGCGCAGTCAAGAGGTACACTTTACGGTGTATACACTCTTCTTGAGGAGTATTTCGGTGTCCGCTGGTTTACGCCCGAGCTTGAGGTTGTACCCGAAAATGACAGAGTTGTCATTGATGCGTCAATAAACCGTAAGGTTGAGCCTTCATTCCAGGTCAGAAGAAACTCAACAATCGGCTCTTCAGATGAATACAGAGCAAAGATGAAGGTCAATGTATCATTCCACTACGAAGCGGAAGAATACGGCGGTGCAATCAACTATGTGCTCTGGGATTCAACAATGGAAAAGCTTGTGCCCGACACTCTTTTCAGAGAGTATCCCGAATATTTCATGCTTGACGAAAACGGTGTCAGATCAACTGACAAGGTCTGTATGTCAAACCCCGGCTCATTGGCTGTTGCCATTGAAAGTGCAAGAAAAGCAATTCTTGCATGCGACAGAAATGCAACTTATATCCATATCGGACAGAAGGACAACGACAGATACTGTCACTGTGACACATGTCTTGAATTGTATGAAAAATACGGAAGCGTATCAGCTCCCACACTGCTTTTTACAAATGCATTCGCAGATGCACTCGATGATGAATTCCCCTATATGAATTTCACATTCTATGCGTATCTTGAAACACGATATGCCCCCACAACAGACGATATACATTGCAATGACAATGTTGCACCTGTTATCTGCGCACTTTCAGATGTATGCGAATGCCACCCCATCGACGAATGCGGTGCAACCGACGGTGACGAGTCATTCATGAATCTTTTCGGTGAGAATGAAACAACCATAGCTCAGGCTCACATCGACTGGACAAAGTATGCAGACAAGACATACATCTACGATTATACTATCAATTTCCTTTATTCTGCTCAGTTCCATTCAAATTTCGGCACAATGCAGGATACAATGAAATACATGCACGATATCGGCATTACAGGTTATATGTATAACTGCGGTGACGGTCATTCCGCTGCTTTCAACGAGCTGAGGAACTACCTTCTCAGCAAGCTTCAGTGGGATGTTAATGCTGATGTAGAGTACCACATGACGAACTTCATCAACGCATATTACGGCGAAGCGGCAGCACCTTATATCAAAAAAATACTTGATATCTATACTGCCTGCACAAGTGCAACTGCACATTCTTTCAATTCAGCATGGTATTATCAGGTGGGATATTATCCCGTTTCTGCAATCAACGAGCTTAACACTCTCTGGGACGCAGCACTCAGTGCTGATGTTACCGAGGAGCAGATGTTCAATGTTGAAACCGCAAGTCTGAGCTGGAGATTTTTCAAGGCAAATCAGATGCTTTGCGAATATTCATTCCTCAACCCTCTGAGAATATATGAAAATGAAAAGCTTTACGATGATTTCAAATCACACGGACTTGACAGAGTTTCATGCTACTGGACGCTTCCCGAAAAGGAAAACGTGAATTTCATTCTCAGACCGTACAACTGGAATAATTCATAAAATAAGATAAAAGGATGGAGAAATCCATCCTTCTTTCTTGTCTTTTTAATCTGTTTGTGATAGAATATATTTATTGTTTACATACGGAGGTAATATTATGTTAAAAATCGGTCTTGTAGGTGTTGGCGGTATCAGCGGCGCACACATTCCCGCATGGGAGAAAATGGCTGACGCAGAGCTTGTAGCAATCTGCGACATCCGTACAGAAAGACTTGAAAAATATCCCGAAAAACGTCATTACACTGATTTTGACGAAATGCTTGCTAATGAAGAATTTGATATCATCGATATCTGTCTTCCCACATATCTTCATGCAGATTATGCTGTAAAGGCTATGGAAAAGGGCATCAATGTTATCTGTGAAAAGCCCATTTCGCTCAATGCTGACGATATTGAAAGAGTATACTCAACAGCTGCTAAAAACAACGTAAAGTTCATGGTTGCTCAGGTGCTTCGCTTCTGGCCCGAATACGAGCTTCTCAAGGAAATTTACGACACAAAGAAATACGGCAAGCTTCTTTCAGGTACAATGACAAGACTCGGCTGCTATCCCAGATGGAGCTGGGACGGCTGGATGATGGACGAAAAGAGAAGCGGTCTTGTACCCTTTGACCTTCACATCCATGACCTTGATTTCATGGTTTACGCATTCGGTATGCCCAAGGTTGCACATCAGTACCGTTCAAAGCTTCCCGATCAGGATTTCATTTCTCTTACATATGATTTCGGTGATTTCACAATCAATTCAGAAGCATCATGGTATGCAACATGCTACCCCTTCACAGCAGAATTCCGTTTCCAGTTTGAAGATGCACTCGTTTCCAACGAAAACGGAAAAATGGTCATCTACTGCCGTGACGATGTAAAAATTGACCTTTCTCAGGAGGCTGAGGGGGACACAGGTGACATCAATCTTCCTGACAGCGATGCTTATGCAAACGAGATCAACTATTTCGCTGACTGCGTAAAAAATAATCTCCCGGTTGAAAAGGTCAAGCCGGAAGAATTGAAATGCGTTCTCGATATTCTTAACAACATCTGATAAAAAATCAAGACTTCACTTTTTACGGTGAAGTCTTTTTTATTAAATTTTCTCACAATTGCCCTTTGTATCAACAAAGAATGCTTCGCCACCGTCATTGCCGTTGAGAGTATACATTTCTCCGTCCTTCACAACAACACAGCATCCGTTGTCAATAGCAAGTCCCTGTCTTGTGCGTGTGGCCATCACTTCAGTGAATTTGTGCCATGTATCAGAATCAAAATGAGGACAGCAGCAGTAAGGAAGAAGACCGATGCAATCAAGGAAAATAAAGCTTCTGTCTGCACCGCAGTCATCCCAGCCCTCTTCACACCAGCACATAGCGCCTGAGCTGTAGCCTGAAAGGACAATACCCTTTTCGTATGCCTTTCTGAAAATTTCATCAGCACCTGTTGCTTTCCATGTATCCATAAGGAATTTAAGATTTCCGCCGCCTACATAAATTATGTCAGCAGACATGATTTTTCTTTCAATATCAGCCTTTGTAAGGCGTGTGTCTGTAAGAAAAAGATTACCGACCTTTGCTCCGCACTGACGGAATAAATCGAAAATACATTCATCACCGATAATATAATCAAACCCTGCAGTAGGAACAAAAAGAACATTAGGCTCTGCCTTACCTGCAAGTGAAACAATATGCTTTATAACGGGAAAAATCTCTCCGTCTTCGTATCTGCCGCCGCCGACCATTGCAATTGTACCCATAATAATTACTCCTTTGACTTTTATACACTTATTTTATAACAAAAACATTGCAGTGTCAATTGACCTTTGCATTAAACTGTGGTATATTTAAAAAAAAGATGAAAGTAATGAATATATGAAAATACTGATTGATGCAGACGCTTGTCCCGTAACGGATATTGCGGTAAATATCGCAAAAGAATACTCAAAGGAATGTATCATACTCTGTGATACAGCGCACTATATTGTCCGTGACGGAGCAACTACCGTAACTGTGGAAAAAGGCGCTGACAGTGTAGATTTCAGGCTTGTGAACATGGTTGAATGCGGTGATATTGCCGTCACTCAGGATTACGGCCTTGCGGCAATGTGCCTTGCAAAAAAGGC
Source organism: Clostridia bacterium (assembly GCA_017549665.1). The sequence goes on from JAFYUD010000250.1 coordinate 7,875, forward strand.
TATACCGATCAATCAGAACGGGATGATTTTTACTGATAACAATATCGAAAAGCTGCTTTATACCCGCTTTGTTTCGAAGAAAATCCGTATGGCAGGCGGAAGGACAAAGGGGCCGAAAAAACGTACAAAAGAGCAGGATATTGAGTTTGAAAAGAATCTGAGAATGTTAATAGAGGGTGCATAAAAATGAATTTCAGTATTTCACAGCAGGACGAATCTGCCGTTATTTCGCTGAATAAAAACACAGACGGAGATATTCTTTATCTCACCGTCAGCCTGACTATGCCTGAGGAAAAAATTCCGCAGCCCTTCAAAGTAAAATGGAGCTTCAGCGCAAAGGATGTTTATTCCACATGGAGTCCGTCACTTGACCGTATTCACGGTTTGTACTTTGACTGGGCAATGCTTGAAAACAAGTCACGACTTGCATCCTGGATGCCTCTGCAGCAGCTTATTTCAGCAACAGGCAGCAACAAGCTGAATATTTCACTTTCCGATGTTGACACCCCCGTCAGCATCCGTACCGGTATCCGTGAAGAGGATGCAACCTTTGACTGTGAAGTTGAATTTTTCACTGTCCCCACAGCACCTGTCAGCAGTTATACAGCTGTTATACGTCTTGACATGAGAAGCATCCCCTACTACGACAGCATATATGACACTGTTTCATGGTGGGAAAATGACTGCGGCTATACGCCCGCTTATGTGCCCGAAAATGCAAGACTTCCCATGGATTCACTCTGGTACAGCTTTCATCAGCAGCTTGACAGGGACAAAATCCTTGACGAATGCAGACTCTCAAAACAGCTCGGAATGGAAACCGTAATTATTGATGACGGATGGCAGACAGACGACAACAACCGTGGCTACGCATACTGCGGTGACTGGAAGGTTGCACCGAAGAAAATGGGTGACATGGCTTCTCTTGTTGATGAAATACATAACATCGGCATGAAAATAATTCTCTGGTATTCAGTGCCGTTTGTGGGTATATATTCTGAAAAATATAATGAATTCAGGGATATGCTTCTTGACAATGCAGGAAACGGAGATAATTCATTTGCTCTTGACCCAAGATACAAACAGGTCCGTGATTATCTTGTCTCAATTTATGCAGATGCCGTAAGAAACCGGAATCTCGATGGTCTGAAGCTTGATTTTATAGATTCTTTTGTACTCAAAGGAAAATCACTTGAATATGATGCGAAGCGTGATTTTCAGTCACTGGAAGGCGCAATACACGCACTTATGTCTGAAGTAAAAGCTTCACTTATTGCCATCAATCCCGACATCATGATTGAATTCCGTCAGTCATATGTAGGTCCCTCAATCAGAAAATACGGCAATATGCTGCGTGTGGGAGACTGTCCCTGCGATATGCTCAAAAACAGAGTCAATGTTGTAAAGCTCCGTCTCACTTCAGGTAAAACAGCCGTACATTCCGACATGATTATGTGGAATACTGAAGACACGCCCGAAAATGCAGCACTGCAGTTTGTAAGCATTCTTTATTCAGTTCCGCAGATTTCGATGCTTATAGAAAAGCTTCCCGTAAGCCATTATAACATGCTGAAATATTATATCTCCTTCTGGAAAGCTCACAGGGACATTCTTCTCGACGGAAAGCTTACTGCAAAGAATCCAGAAAGTGAATACAGCATCGTTTCTTCAGCACTTGACAACAAGGAAATTTTCACTTCATATACCGATACTGTAATTCCCGTCAGCGCAGATTACACTGTTGCAGTAAACGGCACAAGAGGAAATTCACTTATCATAAAGAATGCAGACGGTAAAAATTACCGTATTGTCGACTGCATGGGCAACGAAACAGATAACGGCAGATTCGTTTCTGACATTGCCGAAATCACAGTACCCACAGCAGGAATGGTATTCATTCAGTAAAACAAAAATCCGCCCTCACAGGCGGATTTCTTTATGCTGTTTTTTCTTCTGAAGCATTAGCAGCCACAGCTTCTTTTTTCTTCGCTTTAAGCACTGCAATGCTCTGACACACTATCAGAACAAATATCATCTGCACAGCAACGGGGGCAATAAGCTCGTTTGCATTGCGCAGGTCATGGAAGCCGAGAATTTCAAGTGCAAGAGCAAAATTATCTGAGCATGAATAATACCACTCAGGGAAAGGTGTTATAAGTAAAGCAAACGCAAGCAGATAAAGCCAGTCGATTGCCTTGTGCTTCTTTTCCGAGAGAAGATATACAAGCGGAATGAACACAAAAATCATTGTAAGTGAGTTTACCGAAGGAATCAGATTGAGAATGAAGTAAACTGCCGCTGCAGATTTCTGCCATGCATTGGGCAGGATAAATACACATGCAAGTGCAATAACTTCCGTAATTACAGTAAGAATATAAAGCAGCACATCAGGTGCGCCTGTTACTGACAGAAGATTTGCGATGCTTCCGTTACCGAAAACAAATACCTCGGGAATAACCACAAGACTCTTCATGTATGTCAGAAGATTTACAAAGCCTGTGAATATTGAGGGCACGACAAAAAGAACGGAGAAGAATACTGCTGCCTGTGCAAAGTCAAGCCTTGCCATTTTTGATTTGTCAATAAGAAGCAGAAAAGCAAAAACAAATGTATAGGGAACAATTGCTGCTGAAACTGCAATTGCAATTATTGCCAATTCACGGAATGCTTTCTTCTCACTGTTATAGAATTCAAGGAAAAACAGGCACGCCGCAACTGCAAAGCCTGCTATATTACCCATTGAAATACAGTACATTGTGGGATACGAAACCACAAGAAGGAACGCAACCACTTCGTTTCTCAGGCTGATACCGTTTTTGCGAAGCTTTGATCTTGACATTCTGTAAATAAGTACAATACAGAAAAGCACCAGAATCAGATAAAGCATGATGAGAGTCTGATTTTTATGAAGCTGTGCGTATTTTGAGGCTGTATCTGCAGCAAACACACTGCCGGGCATAAACTGAGCAAGAAGGAAAAAGATAAGATATCCGAAGGGGGACAATCTGTCCGCAACCATATCAAACTGCTTTGTACCTGCATACTGCAGTGATTTTATATAGTCAGAGAAATGAGAATATTTATCAAGCGGTGTATCTGTACCGTTAAGCAGATTTTTCCATGTCTCACCGTCCGTTGCAAGAGCAAGTGCAAAACACGCAAGTCCGAAAACGGAAAAGAAAACAATGAATGAATTGAGCATCATTGATGCGCTTGAATCCCTGAGGAATTCTGAAATCTTCTTACGGAATACCACCGCAAGCACAATAAGAACCAGACTCAGTATAAAAACGACTATTACGGGCGGGCACTGTCTGATAAGTGCAAAGAACATTGAAAAAGTATCACCCACTGATGTCGCATCTGCAGCAAAAGAGGTTATCCCCGTTGATGCAAGCACTGCAAACACAGTTGAAAAAAATATCAGCTTCTTTTTCATATACGGCTCCTTTATTTCCTGTTGTAAATGCATATATTACGATATTCAGTCAGAAGTATCCATACTGAATATTTAAGTTCTATATTAATTTATCATAAAATTATTTTAAAATCAATAGTTAAAAAATATATACTTATAAAATGCATTTATTTCTTGACTAAAATACTCGGATATGCTATTATTTATACGTATAATTTTGTCTAAATATTTATTTTTTGGAGATGACTTTTTTTGCATCATACAGATAAGAAATCAAAGCTTATCAATGCCTTGCCTTACATTATCACAGGTCTTACCGGCATTGTTATCATGCTTGTTATTTATGCTGTCAACGGTATTTATCCCTTCGGCAGCGGAAGCGTCGTCTGCGACGATATGGTACAGCAGACTATTTCAAACTATACATATTTCTGGGACTTTCTTCATTCGGGATTTTCAAAATCCCTTATGTTCAACTGGGAAACCGCTGCAGGTGCGCAGGTGCTGACCACAGGCTTCTACATCCTGAAGCCGTGGGAAATAATTTTCACACTGCTGTGTCCCCGTGACGGAATCGTGAACGGCATTCCCTTCCTCGTCATTTTCAAAATGACTATGGCAGGACTTTCGATGACCTACTTCCTCAGAAAAGAATTCAGAATCGAACCGTTCTGGCAGGTAACATTAAGCATTGCGTATTCATTCAGTGCGTTCATTCTGATTTACTACACAAACATGGGATGGATAGATGCGGCATTCATGTTCCCGTTCCTTATAGTTGCACTGCTTCATATGTTCAGAACGGGCAAGTGGCTTCCCTATTTCCTGATGCTCACATATACGCTTCTTTTATCGATTTACATTTCGTATATGGTGTTCATGTTCCTGCTGTTTATCGGTTTCCTGTACCTTGCGTTCATTCAGCCCAAGGACACACGAAAAATGGCAATCATCCGTTACGGTGTGACTTCCGTGCTCGCTCTTGCGGCATCGGCAGTAATCAACGTACCCACCGTATTCTACATGTTCAGATCAACAAGATATGCAATCAAAAGTGAAGAGACAACACTTGATTCCATTCTTAAAATCTTCAACACAACAACCACTTACTCAACAACAAAGCTGACAATCATACTTCTTGTAACCGCAATTTTCCTTGCATTCCTTGTTATTATGGCGGTCAACTGCAAAAAGCATAAGAAAGAATGTGCATTCTTCGGTCTGTCAGCGCTGTTGCTTGTACTTCCCGTTTTCTTTGAGAATATCAATCTCATCTGGCATCTCGGCTCATATGTCAGCTTTCCGCTGAGATATATGTATATGCTCATATTCATGCTTGTGTGCACAGGTGCATTTGTACTACAGAATACAAAAGATATTCTTTTCTCAATAAAGGGAAAATCGAACATCGCACTTCTGATTCCTGCACTGGGATGTGCAGCAGGCGGAATATATCTGCTTATCACAAAGGTGTACAACGAGGTATCTTCCGTAAGCGGACTCAAATACAACAAGCTCGTTCAGGAAGACTGCGAATCATGGATGTTCTTTGCGTTCATACTTCTTGCAATGTTCTATATATTCGCAATGTTCATCGGCGTAAAGAAGCTTTCTTATATACTGATTGCAGGTGTGCTTTCAGTTGAAATCGGACTTCTTGCAAATGTTTCATTCGGCACAAACTCAGACACATCGGAAAGAACAAGCATGTACAGCCTTGATTTTGTGAATGATGCACTTGCAATGTCCGAAGACCTGCAGCTTGAGAATGACAATCTGACCCGAATCAAAGATGCAGATGTAAGACTCAACAGTAACTTCCCGCTGTTTTTCAGCTATCCCTCACTTTCAAACTTCACTCATCTGGTATCTTCAGACATGACCTCCACAATGGAAGCGCTGGGATACTCACAGATATACACACGTGTTATTGACAGCGTGGGAACACTTCTTTCAGATGCACTTCTGAACATGAAGTACACATTCACAAGAACTGAATTTGACGAAACCGAATATACATATCTTTACGAAATCGGTGACAGTCATCTTTATCAGAACAATTACACTCTTCCCGTAGGTCTTCTTGTAAATCAGGAATTTATGGATATCGACATTGTCAGAAACAACAACGTCTTTGAATCCAACAATCAGCTTTACACAGCACTTACAGGTGATGACAGCGATCTTTGCACAACTGAACAGTTCAGACTCAATTGCTCTGAAGAATTTTATCAGACAGTTCATGTTGAAGGCACAAAGCATGTTTATCTTCATGTAAACATTGACAATAATTCTACCAACAGAGGTGCTGTTTCAATTCTGATAAACGGAAAGAAAGCAGACCTGACATATTTCGGCAGCGACATAAATTATAATTATCCCAACAACTTCCACAATGAGCTTATCGATCTTGGTGTACGCACTGATGAAGATATCGACATCACAATCATGGCACTTAAGAATATCGGAAGCAGCATTAAGGTTACTGTGGGTTATTTTGACTACACCAAGCTTGCTGATCTTTGCGAAATGAACAAAGATAATCATGCTGACGTAACAACAGGACCTAAGAGTCTTGAGGCAACTGTCACTGCAGAAAATGACGGCACATACATGTTCCTGCCCGTCACATACGACGAAGGCTGGTCATGCAAAGTCAACGGTGAAGAGGCAGATATTGAAATCGCAATGAGTTCGTTTATGGCAATAAAGCTCAACAAGGGTGAAAATGTTATCGAAATGAACTATCTTCCCTACGGTATGAAGCTCGGTGCATTGATTTCTGCAATTACGGTGCTTATCGCAGCTGCGATTTACCTGATTGAGAAAAAGAGACCGTTTTCAGATACAGCATCAAACATATTCCTGAAGATATTTGAAAAATTCTATTACACAGGAATGCTTGCTGCAACAGCAATCGTATATCTTATTCCTGTAATCATAACAATATATACAAACTATACAAGGTAAAGAATCAGAAAGGACTGTACAAAATGAAAGTTGTAATTCTTGCAGGCGGATTCGGCACAAGAATAAGTGAGGAAAGCCACCTTATCCCCAAACCAATGATTCAGATCGGCGACATGCCCATTCTCTGGCACATAATGAAGCAGTATTCACATTACGGATTCAATGAATTCGTTATCTGCGGCGGTTACAAGCAGCACGTTATCAAGGAATTCTTTGCTGATTATTACCTTCACAGAAGCGACATCACATTTGACTTCTCATCAAACGGTGAAATGACTGTTCACACCAATTTCTCAGAGCCCTGGAAGGTTACAATCGTTGACACAGGTCTCAACACAATGACAGGCGGCAGAGTAAAGAGAGTAAAGGCCTACATCGGTGACGAGCCCTTCTTCCTCACTTACGGTGACGGCGTTTCAGACGTTGATATAGGCAAGCTTCTTGAATTCCACAAGGCTCACGGCAAAATGGCAACTCTTACAGCAATCAAAATCACAGCACGCTTCGGCGTTCTTGACATCAACGCAGAGGGCTGCATACAGCAGTTCAGAGAAAAGACTCAGCAGGACGGCGGCGTTATCAACGGCGGATTTATGGTACTTGAGCCTTCAGTCATCGATCTTATCGAGGGTGATTCAACAGTATTTGAAAAATATCCTCTCGAAGAAGCAGCAAGAAGAGGCGAGCTTATGGCTTATCCTCACGACGGCTTCTGGCAGTGCATGGACACACTCAGAGACAAGAATCTCCTTGAATCACTCTGGGCAGAAAACAAAGCTCCCTGGAAGGTCTGGTAATTATCAGTTCAGAATTGGTAATTCGTAATACGCAGATCCCCAATTTAATAATTATGCATTGTGCATTATCTGAAAGGATAATATTATGAATCTTGATTTTTATAAAGGCAAAAAGGTGCTGGTAACAGGACACACCGGATTCAAAGGCTCATGGCTTTCAAAAATCCTCATCATGGCAGGCGCAGATGTTGCAGGCTACTCACTTGAACCTCCCACAAATCCCAATCTCTTCTCAATTGCCGGTGTCGAAGACAAAATGAAGTCTGTTATCGGTGACATCAGGGATTACGATTCTCTCAAGGCTCTCTTTGATGAATTTCAGCCTGAGATTGTATTTCACCTTGCAGCACAGCCTATCGTTATAACTTCTTACGAAGAGCCTAAGTACACATACGAAACAAACGTTATGGGCACTGTAAACATTCTTGAATGCGTACGTCTTTCAAAGAGTGTGAAATCAGTCCTTAACGTCACAACCGACAAGGTTTACAAAAACAACGAGTGGTGCTGGGGTTACCGTGAAAACGAGCCTCTTGACGGCTTCGATCCTTATTCAAACTCAAAGTCATGCTCAGAGCTTGTAACACACAGCTACAAGGCATCATTCTTTGACAATACAGACATTGCGGTTTCTACTGCAAGAGCAGGTAATGTTATCGGCGGCGGTGACTTCGCTGACAACAGAATCATCCCCGACTGCGTAAGAGCATCAATCAAGGGTGAGCCTATCATTGTAAGAAACCCCAATTCAACAAGACCTTATCAGCATGTACTTGAGCCTCTTAATGCATATCTTATGATTGCACAGGCTCAGTATGAAGATAAAAATTATCAGGGCTACTACAACGTAGGTCCCGACGACCGTGATTGCCTTACAACGGGTGAGCTTGCAACAATCTTCTGCTCATCATGGGGCGACGGACAGACATATCAGTGTCTTAAGAAGGACGGACCTCACGAGGCAAACTTCCTTAAGCTCGACTGCTCACTTCTCAAGGTGACTTTCGGCTGGAAGCCCGTATGGTCAGCAACCAATGCCGTTGAAAAGACAGTGGAATGGACAAAGGTCTATGCAACAGGCGGCGATGTTCCCGCAATCACAGAAAAACAGATCAAAGAATTTTTCAATATATAACACTTGAAAGGAATGTAACAAATTGAGTAATCAGGAACTGGACAGACAGGCGATACTTTCAGCTGTGGCTGAATATTTCGATAAATATCACAACGTAAAAAAAGATTTCACAGAAGGTCAGAGAATCCCCTACGCATCAAGAGTGTATGACAGCAACGAAGCTGTAAATCTTGTTGACAGCGCTCTTGAATTCTGGCTCACATCAGGCAGATATACAGACAAGTTTGAAAAAGAGCTTGCAGCATATCTCGGTGTAAGATTCTGCGCACTTGTCAACTCAGGCTCCAGCGCAAACCTTCTTGCATTCATGACTCTTACTTCTCCCCTCCTCGGTGACAGAAGAGTTTTCCCCGGTGACGAGGTTATCACTGTTGCTGCTGGCTTCCCCACAACAGTTACTCCCATCATCCAGTACGGCGCAGTGCCCGTATTTGTTGACGTTACAATTCCTCAGTACAATATCGATGTAACAAAGCTTGAAGAAGCACTTTCAGACAAGACAAAAGCTGTCATGATTGCACACACTCTCGGCAATCCCTTTGATCTGAGCGCTGTAAAAGCATTCTGCGACAAGCACAATCTCTGGCTTATCGAGGATAACTGTGACGCTCTCGGCTCACAGTATACAATCAACGGCGAAAAGAAATTCACAGGTACAATCGGTGATATCGGTACTTCTTCATTCTATCCTCCTCACCACATGACAATGGGAGGAGGCGGCGCAGTTTATACAGATAATCCCCTTCTGAGCAAAATCAGCCGTTCAATCCGTGACTGGGGTCGTGACTGTGTTTGTAATTCAGGTCAGGATAACCTTTGCAAGCATCGTTTTGACGGTCAGTACGGTGAGCTTCCCTTCGGCTATGACCATAAATATGTTTACTCACACTTCGGCTACAACCTTAAGGCTACTGACCTTCAGGCAGCTATCGGCTGTGCACAGCTGGAGAAATTCCCCACCTTCGTAGAGAGAAGAAAGGAAAACTTTGCACGTCTCAAGGCTGCTCTCAAGCCCATTGAGGACAAGGTTATCCTTCCCGTAGCAGCAGAAAATGCTGATCCCTCATGGTTCGGATTCCTTATCACATGTAAGGAAGGCGTCAACAGATTTGACGTTGTAAATTACGTTGAAAATCACGGTGTACAGACAAGAATGCTTTTCGCAGGCAATCTTACAAAGCATCCCTGCTTTGATGAAATGCGTGCAAGCGGCAAGGGCTACAGAGTTGTAGGTGAGCTTGTCAACACTGACAGAATCATGAATGACACATTCTGGGTAGGCGTTTACCCCGGAATGACAGACGAAATGATCGACTACATGGCAAAGACCATTATTGAGGCAGTTGAATCTAAATGAAAATAAAAGTTTCAAATTATATATCTCAGTTTCTCGTTGACCACGGTATTGACACCGCCTTCACCGTAACAGGCGGCGGTGCGATGCACCTTAACGATGCATTCGGTCATCAGGACGGTATGCATTGTGTATACAATCACCATGAACAGGCATGTGCCATTGCAGCTGAAAGCTATGCAAGAATTCACAATAAGATTGCGGCTTGTGTAGTAACCACAGGTCCCGGCGGCACAAATGCAATCACAGGTGTTGTAGGCGGCTGGCTTGATTCTATCCCCATGCTGATTATCTCAGGTCAGGTACGTTATGACACTACTGCACGCTGGTCAGGTCTGGGTATCCGTGCAATGGGTGATCAGGAATTTGAGATTACAAAAGCCATTGACTGTATGACAAAATACTGTGAAATGGTCACTGACAAGAATAAAATCAGATACTGCCTTGAAAAAGCACTCAAGCTTTCTCAGCAAGGCAGACCCGGCCCCTGCTGGCTTGATATTCCCCTTGATATTCAGGGCTCATACGTTGATACTGATGATCTTTATCCTTACGACGGTGAAGGTGATGAAAATCTTCCCGGAGTACCTTCTGATGAAGTTATTCTTCAGGTTATCGACATGATAAAGAATGCTGAAAGACCTGTATTCAATGCCGGTAACGGTATCAGAATCGCAGGCGCATTCAACGAATTCAGAAGTGTTATCGAAAAGCTGAATATCCCCGTTGTAACAGGCTGGGACAGCATTGACCTTATTGAAGACGAGCATCCCCTCTACACAGGCAGAGCAGGTATCATGGGTGACAGACCCGGCAACTTTGCAGTGCAGAACAGTGATGTATTCTTCTCAGTAGGCAGCAGACTGAGCATCAGACAGGTA
>JAFYUD010000251.1 GCA_017549665.1 Clostridia bacterium
AGGAACATTAATAATGGTTATGTAATTACATATAGAATATAAACTTTCAGTTTGTCGAACTAAATAATAAAACATTAAAGTGCAATGGGATATAAAATCCTGTTGCACTTTTTCTATTTGAAAAGGAGCAAATCGAATGAATCAAACAACACTTGAAGATTTATACTATGGCAACATAAACCCTTATGAAATAAGCTTTTTGAGGGGTTCTGAATACGGTAAACGCTTTGATAAAGTAACTGAGCTTTCAAAGTCCGTATGTAGTCAGTTGACAGAAGAATACATAAATAAAATGAATGAACTTGAATCAGCCTACACCCGAATACTGTCCGAAACAGAACGAGAGTATTTCATATCCGGCTTCAAACTCGGTGCTAAAATAATGACCGAAGTCTACAACGGCAGAAGCTCAACCTTCTGTGAAACATAAATATCCAAACAATCAAAAACTCCGTTGAACAATGCTGTATCGTGTAACACGAGCATCAATCGTGTTTATTGATAAACACTAAAGCCATTAAGAACTATCAATTCTCAATGGCTCGTTTCATATTACATATTTAACTAATAATCATTCCAAAGTCGACGTATTGACGACGAATTACATAAGTGTTTATTAATAAAAATTTATGCAAACTCTATGATTATTATTGAAAGTATAATTAATTGTATGATATAATCTAAATATAATTCTAAGATAATTATCGTTAATAATGATTTTTATTAAGAAATTGTAGGTGCGTGTATACTATGAGCATTGTTATTGCTTTTGAATTAATAAATAAATTTAAAAAGTTGTTTTATGACCAGTTGTCATCATATGGATATAAGGACATCTTTATAGAAATGAATCCAAGTTTTTATTCAAAAGAAGTTTTCTTAAAGAAAAAAGAAACAGACCCTTTGGGGTATGGCGATATTAATTTGGAATTTGAAAATGATAATTTCTATTATGTAACTTCCTGTAGGATTTATTTTTGGGATGAAAATTTCGGTTATGAGTTATGGTTAAGCTGTGATTTGCGCAGTAAATGGAGTTTATATAAATCTTATATACCGATTAATTCTAATGATATGAATGAAATAATATCTGAATGGTTATTTATTCTTAAGTTCTTATACAATCGAGAGGATTTAAGATACACCCATATTAACGAATGGGATGGGACTAAAGAAATAACAAAACAGTTATTATTATATTTACAGGAAAATGATTTTAAAATCAATCATATAAATGATATAGCTCAAAATATCAACATATCTAAAAGTCAAAAGTCATATTCTGTTATGTTACGTAAAGTTATTACACAAAATGTATATAATAATAATTTAGACGATAATGAACCTTTAGAATATAGCGATGAAGATATTAAGCCTTTTAAGGATTTATTTACAAAACAGCTTGAAGAATTGGGTGTTTTCACTTCTAAAATTAATTTGTATCCTGATTTAGGCAGGTTGTCCGTTCAATCGTATTTTAATGGTTCAAATAGACAGATTGATATTTTATCATATAATAATATACTTTATGATACTTCAGAAGTTGAGGAGATATTTCAAGATATATTGTCGTATTATTTTTGCGATATTAAAGATAACAGCAATCAAATGCTTTCGGAGTTAAAAAATAATGATTTTCATATTTATAGTTGTAGTGATGATTGCTCTGAAATATTTGCTTATAAATATGGTGAAAAAATTGAAATTAGGATACAGAGTGAAATAGTTTTTGATGATATGGAAGGTCATCAGTTTGAGAACTTTTGTGCTAAAGTTTTAATGCAGAATGGTTTTGAAAATGTGAAAGTAACAAGTGGTAGCGGTGACCAAGGAGTTGATATTATCGCATACAAAGATGACATAAAATATGGAATTCAGTGCAAGTGTTATCATAGTTATATTGGCAATAAAGCTGTACAAGAGGTGTATGCGGGTAAGAACTACTATAATTGTGATGTAGGTGTCGTTATAACAAATAGGTATTTCACCAAATCTGCAATTGATTTAGCAAAAAAGAATCGCATTCATTTATGGGACAGAGATAAACTGTTACAAATGATAGAGAATTGTAATATGGAATTACTATAATTATCGTTATATGCTAATATCATACTTTTTAGTATGTTTAAAATTTGAAGGAAGGAGGTAAAGAAAGTGATACTAAGTATTCGCCAAAATATATTTTGCGAGAATTCAGAAAGCATTGACCATATGGTTGTTATAAAAAAAGTTTATGAAACCCAATTTGTACCACGTATTGGTGAGAAAATCTACAACCATATGTGGAAAGATGATGAAGGAACAAGTATTGCCGATATTTGTTATGATATTGATTCTAAAACTTGTGACATTGCTCTTGAAAAACTAGTGGTTGATAACACTAAAGAAGAAATTGTTTATCTTGCAAAATTACATAGTTGGGAAATTTTATTATAATAATTATTTCCTATCAAATGTTAGTCTCTCTATAGTTTATACTATGGGGAGATTCGCTCTGTTAAATCGTATAAAATGAATATGATATACTCAGCTTTTGGGGTTTTTGAAAGAAAATTAATGTAAAGAAGAATATGTAGAACGGATTAAAAGTTCGTGTTAATTTTAATTAACAAAAAATTCACACTAAATTGAAATTTTTCACCTTTTTCCTGCCTACATCCCGCCTTGGATAGTTATTAGAACAATAATTTTTTTTTGAAATTTGTCTTGCTATTGTGCGTACATTTGTGTATAATATAACTGTAAATAATGAAAGGCGGTGTTTTTAATGGCAAAAACAGCAAATCTTTATGCACGAATTGAGCCTGATATTAAAGAACAGGCAGAAACAATATTAACCGCATTAGGTATTCCTGCATCAAATGCAATCACTATGTTCTACAAGCAGATAATCCTTCAGGGCGGTATTCCTTTTGATGTCAAATTACCTGCAACTCCTATTGATTTCAGCACACTTTCCAAAGAGGAAATTGACAGAGAGCTTGAGAAAGGATACCGTGAAATCACCGAGGGCAAAACTATTCCCGCAGAAAAGGCTTTCAGCGATTTGCGTGAAAGATACAGAATATGAAATATACTGTTAATTTGACACCCGAAGCAGTCAAGGATATTAACGGTATATATGATTATATTGCAGTAGCTTTGTGTGAAAAGGAAATAGCCGTAAATATGATTAATCTGATTGAGAAGAATATTCTTTCTCTTGATGAAATGCCCGGCAGATACAAGATTTATTACAATGAACCTTGGAAAAGCCGTGGCGTACATATTATGCCGGTGAAAAAATATCTTGTATTTTATGTAATTGATGAAAACAATAATGCGGTCAATGTTTTCAGAGTAATTTACGGTTCAAGAGATATTGAGAATGTTTTGGGCTGAATATTTTCATATCCGCAGACGACTTCTGACGACGGAAAGACGACGACAGCGGTGACATAAATACCTGAAACAAGTATGATTGAAATATCAATTTCTGCCGTCGCAATGAAAATACGAGCAAGCAAAACCCTATGTATACCAACGAACTTTAGCACTTTAAAGAGCTATTGGAAATCGTGTAACGGGCTATAACCTGTTCGAGGGTTCGAATCCCTTGCTCTCCGCCAGAAAAAAGCAGTTACACCAAACGGTGTGACTGCTTTTTTGTTTGCAGAAAGTTAAGAGGGGATTCGAAGGACGAGCGGTACAAAGCAACAGTCCGGTGGACTGTTGTGACCGCGAGCGACCAAGCGACCGCAGTCGCGCGAATCGAATCCCTTGCTCTCCGCCAGAAGCCATAAGAACTAAGGTTCTTGTGGCTTTTTTCTTTTGTTTTCGCACCAACTAAAATATACTCAAACCCCACTTTTGACGACGAAACGACGACGGCAGACCGAGCATAAATATCTTCAAGGTCGTCAAGAATATTCGTCACCGTCGTCTTGTATGTTTTCATAGTGGATTTTTTGATATAAGTATGGTATAATTCAACTCGATAAATAAGAATTTTGAAAGGAAGATTATATGCTTCTGAAAATAGTTTCATTTATTGCTTCAATAGTGTTGTTGTTTACTTCGTCTGTTGCTATGCCCGAAAGAGGTGAGGTTCATTCGGAATCGCTTGATAACTTAAGCGAAAACAGAACTGCAGACGAGATTAACGGAGCGAACGAAACAAGATTTTATATTCAGCGACCCAAAACCGATAAACTGAATGAGGTCAATGCCGCCTATTTTGGTCTTTCGGAGAACAACGAGGATAATTTTGCTGCTTTTCAGAGTGCGCTTGACTATTGTTCGAAGAATCCGCAGACAAAGCTTGTTATTAATAAGGGTACATATTATTTCAGGAGCATAAATGGTCTCGATGCTAACAACTGCACGGATTTGCTGATTGAGGGTTCAGATGCAACCTTTGTTTTCTCCTCAACAGGATATAAGTTTTTTATCAGAAACAGCGACTGCGTTGAAATCCGTAACCTAAATTTTGATTGGAACTGGACGGAAAGTCCGCTTGCTTCGGTTGTTACCGTTCAGAACAGCAATCCTGATACCAAAACCGTTGACCTTGTGTTCAGAAACGCGGAATGCTGCAACGAAAATAACTGCTTGATGGCGATTACGCAATGCGACCCCGAAACGTTTACATTCGGCGCAAAATGCTCCTCAAAAGAGGTTTATCTTTATCAGGACGTAAATGCCGTAAAATCTGTTCAGAAAATTTCGGATAATACTTTGCGTGTTGCTCATAACGGATGTATGGATAATTTTGAGAATGGCGAAACATATATCCTCAGACACTATGTTTATGACGGAACAATATTCAGCATAAGAGATTACAGCAAGAATGTAACCTTTGACAATGTCAGTATCTACGGCAGTCCTGGTATGGCGTATATCTGCGAAGGCAACTGCTCGCATTTTCAGATTATCAACTGCTTTATCGGTGTTAATCCTGAATACAAAGACAAGCGAAGTGTATCCTTGGGTGCCGATGCTATTCATATTGTAAACACCAACGGCTGTTTCAATATTTCGGGCTGTGACATAAGCGGAATGGGCGACGATGCCATTAATGTCCACGACGGTCTTGGATATATTTCAGGTGTAAACAGTAATACGCTTACACTTATAGCATCTGCAATGAGGCTTGAAGTCGGCGACACTCTTGCATTCAAAAATGATAAGTTTGAAAATACAGATTTTACAGCAAAAATCGTTCTAGTCAAAGCTCTTGAAGGAATAACAAAAGAGGTTGTTGTTGAAGTGTTACCCGAAAGCGTAACGGAAGGCTGGACTGCATATAACACGGAATGTAACAGCGGTAACTATGTTATTTCAAACAACTATTTCCATGAAAACAGAGCAAGAGGCTTGCTTCTCCAGTCCTCAAACGGACTTTGTGAGAATAACCGATTCTATAAAACAATGGCTCAGGCTATAAAGGTTGTTATGGATATTGAGCCCACACTCTGGCAGGAGGGTACGGGCGTTGATAACCTTGTTATCCGCAATAACACATTTAAAAAGTGTAACTACAGCGACTGGGGTTCTGTAATTGAAATCGGTACAAATATTGCAGGCAAATCTGCCGAAACTTCTGTTTTCACAAACATTGAAATTACTTCAAACACCTTCACTGATATACCGTCGTTGCTTATGAGAACAAATAATATAAATGGGCTTGTTTTTGCTGCCAATACGGTTGATACAGGTGATTTCTTTGAGAGTGTTTCAATACAAGGCATACTTCAGTTCGGTAAATACTGTTCAAACATAACCTATGCAGATAATATTTTCGTCAACAGCGGGTTTTTACGATACAAAGAAATAGTAAAATCAAACAATATCTATGTATGGGCTCAGATTAATTCACAACTTTGAACTGAAAGCAAAAAATTACAAAATTCCATTTTCTCGGACTAAATAATAAAACATTTAAGTGCAATGGGAAATAAATTCCTGTTGCACTTTTTATATTTACAAGGAGTGATTAAAAATGAAACAAACAACACTTGAAGATTTATACTATGGCAACATAAATCCTTGCGAAATAAGTTTTGTGAGGGGTGCTGAATACGGTAAATGCTTTGATAAAATAACTGAGCTTTCAAAGTCCGAATGCAGTCAATTGTCTGAAGATATATGTTTGAATTAAATAATTGGATATTCAATATATTCATTCAAAATTTAAACAAAAACTGTATGAAAAATTGTTGCTTTATTTTAGGATGGAGTGGTATAATTGCTTTAATAAAAAATTGTTGTGCTTTAATTGTGAAAGTATTTGATAAATTAAAATATTATCAATTAATTATTTTGATATTCATATGATTATCGATTAATATTCGATATGTGATAATGGAGGATTAAGAGAAATGAAACCAGTAAGTTTTTATCTAGTCACTGACACACATTACTTTGATAACATACTCGGTGCTGAAGGAAAGGCCTTTGAGAAAAATATGGCAACAGAACAGTATTTTGTCAAAGAAAGCAGTGCAATCGTAAAATCAACCTTTGCACGGATTAGCGAAGATAAGGAAACAGATATTGTTATTATTCCGGGTGATCTGACAAAGAACGGAGAAAAAGAAAGCCATAAGGGTTTTATAAAAGAACTTTATAAGCTTAAAGAAAACGGCAAAAAGATTTTTGTTATAACAGCCGGTCACGATTATAATGATTCGGCATATGTGTTAAAAGGGGACGGCCGAGTTCCCGTTGAAGGCACGGATTTTGATGATTTGTGCGAAATGTACCGTGATTTTGGCTATGGCGATGCAATATCAATCGATGAGATAACTCATTCATATATGGCGCAGATTACCGAAGGAGTAAGAATGCTCGCCATATGCTGTGACAGTAAAGGTCAGCCGAAAGGTGCTATGGATGAAAGACATATGTCTTGGGCAAAAGACCAGATTGATAGAGCAAAAAAAGATAATTGCTCGGTTTTTGCAATTTGCCATTATCCTGTTATCCCTTCCGTTCCTGTTTTTGATTTGGTCGGCGATGCAAAAATCAAAGATTGGAAAAAAGTTGCTTCATTCCTTGCTGATAACGGAGTTGAACTTATATTGACTGGACATATGCACATTCAGAGCATAAATGAGTTTTATTCCGAAAAAGGAAACAGACTGATTGATGTTTGTACATCATGTCTTGTCGGTAGTCCTGCAAAATACAGAAAAATCACAATAGATGAAAAATCTTTGCTTAAAGTGGAAACAATCGATGTTGAAGATTTCGGATGGGATTTGAACGGTCTTACCGCTCAGGAATATTTCCATAATCATTTTGCGGAGGCTATTGTTAACCGTGTCCGTGGCGCATTCAACGGCGGTGATGGCATAGTCAAGCATCTGAAGGCATTCGTAAGAAAACGCTTCGAGAAAATCACTGTCGGCACAATTAAGCGTTTGTTTTTCATCAAAAAAGATAAATCCTTTGACAAAAAGAAGTTAACATCTCTCATCGGTGAAGTTGGTATCGGTATATTCCTCGGTGACGGTCCTCATACCGAAGGTACACCCGTATATAACTTCATTTCGGGCATACTTAACAGATTTTCATTTATACTTAAAAAGGTTGAACCGAAGCTTACGAAAGAAGGAAACGAAGTTGATTTAAGAAGTATGCTTTTTAATACTATCGGCAACAACAAAGGATTTTCGGATAACAATGCCGAATTTACTCTCAAATAACAAAAACAGACCTCTCTGCAGATAACAGAGAGGTCTTATTGTTTGGTTTAGATTGATTCGTTTTCTTTGTGGCGTTCTTCACGCATTTTCTCAAGTTCACGATACATCTGTTCTTTCTTTTCGCCTTCAATATCGTAGGAGGTTTTGAGAATAATTGATTTGAGAACGTTGCTCAGAGCGTAACCGAAAACAAGGAATGCAAGAATCCACAAGCAAGTTTTGAGATATGTAGGTTGAGCCTGCATTGTGGCAACAAGGTCGCCTTCAGCAGATGACTGATAACCTACCCATGCAATCATAAAAGGAATAGCAAGCTCTCTCAGATAGTTGAGACCGGTTGAAATCCAACCGGGAACGATGCCCTGGATAGCTTCCATTCTTTCGCCTGTTTCCCATTCGAGATAATCGAAGTATTCAACATTAAAGTGTGAGTTTGAAAGCTCCTGAATACCGATACCGATACCGAAAATGAAATAGAAAAGATAGAAGAAAATGCTGTTCCAACCGCTGAAGAACATTATACCGAACTGAGCTTCAACAAAACAGATTCCAAAAAGAACACCAGCCGAAATGAGCGAATAGGGGCCGCAGAATTTGAGAAGCTTTGTGGGTTCGTGTTTCTTTGAAAGCTTTGTTGCAATAAGATTACCGACAACTGTTCCGATAGCGGTAGGCAATGTGAGAAGAAGATTTTTTGATGAACCGACCGTAATTGCAGCAAGAAAAGTTGACATTTTACCAAGCATTGCCAAAACGTTTACCCATTGAATGCCGTGATAAGCGCGATAGTTTTTGTATTTAAAAAGAGAAAATACTGCTTTTGTGACCTTGACCTTCTTTTTCTTGGGAAGTTCGATTCTTTCCTTGCAGAAAATGCCGCACATAAGGTTGCCGAAAAGTGTTACAACACCTGCAACAATGCCGAGTGTCATATACATTTTGTTCTTGTCGTCGCTGAAAAGCCCGTAAACAAATGTGCCGAGATAAGCTGCACCGTAACCGATATAATATGACAGCTGCCAGATTGTTGCAACAGTTTTCTTTTCCTTGTGGTTGGGTGAAATTACCTGAACCAGATTATTGGAAGCGTTATTGAATATGTTAAAAACAGTCTGACCGCAAGCGATACCGTATCTGAGCAGATTCATCTGCTGAATTGACCAGCCCTGCGGAACATAGAAATAAGAAACTGTAAGAACAAACATGGGAATAAGGCAGATAAAATACCAATGGCGGTATCTGCCGAGAGGTGTTCTCCATTTTTGAATAACATATCCGCCAACGATACCGAAGAGAATGCTGCAAATGGTTGTAAGAGTTGTCTGAACAGCAAGAATACTTGCGATTTCTTCTGAATCAACTCCAACAGGGCCGTAGTAAAGTTCGTGAAGAAAGGCTGCCGCAAGAGAACCGGTAAGAGTTGTTCCGAACATACCTCCGGCTCGAGACAGTAAAATGCAAAAATACTCAAATTTTGAAATGTATTTGCCTTCGTTGTGCGAGAGCGCATTCTGTGGAATTTCTGCAGTAGATGTTTTTTTGTTTTTTAGCATCACATCATCTCCAAAACTGAATTTTAGATAACTTTAACATAAAATTTTTAAAAATGCAATATATTTTGTAAATAAAAAACAAATACATTGACATTTGATTAATAATAATTTACAATTAAATTATAAAGTTACAGGAGGTTTAATAGTGAAAAAAAGAATTATAGGAATTGTAGCTTTGATTTTAGTGGCTTTTTTTGTGACGGGGATAATCTATTTTGAAATTGACCCTAAAAATACTAATATCAATTTTGATGCAGCAGATGAACAGAACTATACGGATACAACCATCAGATTCAATTCAGACGGTAAGCTGAAAATATTACATGTTGCAGATACGCATCTTGCCAACGATAAGCATTTTGATTCGTCGATATGGGTAATTGCTGAAGCATGCGACGTTGAAAAACCCGATCTTGTTGTGCTGACGGGTGACAATACAAAGCCATATGATAATCCGGAGGAAACAAAAAAGATTATCAATTCGCTTATGAATATTTTTGAATCAAGAAACATTCCCGTTGCAGTAACATTCGGTAACCACGATTCAGAGGCGGGCCCGATGTCAAGAAAAGACATTATGGATTATTACAAGAACTTTTCTTGCGTAATAACCGCAGATGAATCTTCAAACTTCAAAAATTGTGCAACTTTCAATATTCCTGTTCTTGCTTCCGACAGTGATAAAGTCGGATTTAATATCTGGGTTTTTGATTCCGGTGATTACGATGAGGATGATCCTAGACATTATGACCGTGTACGCACAGAACAGATTGAATGGTATAAGGAAACCTATGCAAAACTCAAAGAGGAAAACGGCGGAGAAACCGTTAACTCTGTTGTCTTTCAGCATATAATTGTGCCTGAAATTTATGATGTGCTTAAAAAAGTTGATTCAAAGCAACCTTATGCAATTGAACATATATACAATGAAGATGAATTTTACACATTTAACCCCGAAAATGTGAACTATGGCACACTTAACGAAAAACCTTGCCCCGGATTTTATAATGACGGTCAGTTTGATGCGTTAATTGAAAACGATGATGTCATTGCAATGTTTACCGGTCACGACCACACAAATGCATTTGGGGTAAGAAATCAGGGAATTGATATTTTCACTTCTCCTATGACCCGTTATAAGGGTCTGGCTTATACAACCAAATACGGCTACCGTGTTGTAGAGATTGATGAAAATGATACTTCAACATATGAAACAAGAGTTGAACGTCTTTATGATGTTTTTGATTTTGATTATATAGAAACTGCCAAAGATAACGGCGACGAATATTCAGTAAGAATTGCTTTTGAACTTGCAGTAAAAGGAAAAGTTCAGGAAATGTATTTGAAACTTTATCAATCTGTTGTTGAACTCATTACCGGCAGACAGGTTACATATCCGGATTATAAATGATTATATTCTAAATTACTAAATAAATCAGTTAAGGGAACAAACCGTTATTTAACAGTTTGTTCCCTCTTTTTTCATATTCCGGGTGCTATGTAATTTTTGATTTTAAGATATTGCGAAAAATATATTTTTTGATATGTTAATCTGATTTACATTTTAACTTAGAACTATAATTAATATTGTTTTTTATGTGTTATAAAATATAATTAAAATAAATTAAATTAAATCGAATTTTAATAATCAGGGAGTCATATTTTTGTCAAAGAACAAATCTTCAAAAAGAAAAAGAGTTTTTTATTTTTTTCTGTGTTGTTGCATTCTCAGTTTTGTTGATTGCAGGAGCAAATATTATTTCTGTTAATAATCTCATGAAAAAAGGTGGATCCTTATGGCAGAATACAAACAGAATATCAGCTTATTCCTCAGAAAGACGATAACGGAAACCGGTATTTCACAACAGACAGAAATTTCAAGGTAATGCATATTACCAATATCCATATTTGCGGTGGTTTTATGACCAAAACCGTTGATGAGAAAGCTTTGATTATTTTGTGTACTCGGAAATTGATGAAATCGGACGTTACTGCTATCCCGTTGATATTCACGTTATAAATAACGATAAGGAAGAATATGAGCGTTTCAGAGAAGAATATCAGCAAAAACTCCGTTATAAAAAAGGTGAGTCCTACGGCATACCTTATCGTTCCCTTATTCCTGTTTCATTTAAAAATGTGCTTGTAGCTGGCAGATGTATCGGTACTGACAGACAGATGCAGGCTTCAGTAAGAGTTATGCCCGGTTGCTTTATAACAGGTCAGGCAGCCGGAGTGGCAGCATCTCTTGCGTGTGAAACCGAAAATGTCAGAAAAATATCGGTAAAGAAACTGCAAGAAAACCTTATCAAACTCGGTGCATATATTCCGAATATACAATCAACACCCGATGAATTATTATAAAACTCATTTATATATGACAGAACAAGCCTCCTGCTGTATTTTAAAATTATACCATGGGAGGCTTGTTTTTTTATTATTCAACGTTGTTTGTTGTATTTGATTATTTCATACTGTTTACATACAGTAAGAATCCGGCTTTTCCTTCAACTTCTGTTACATTAAACATCTGAGAGAAAAATTCTTTATGTGAATTTGCAGTATCGGTATAATCGTAACCCCAGTAGAGATTGTTTTTCGGAACATAAATACATTGAGGAATTTTGTTTGGATTTTTATAGTATTCATCATAAAGGTTAAATTCTTCTTCGATATACCACGTTGTAAAAGTTGCAGGCGGTTCTTCAAAGCAAAAATAAGTCCAGGGAATAAGACCTGCCACAAGAACTTGCTCACATGAATTATCTTTTATCTCTTCCAAATCATAAATGATATCGTCATAATTTTTGGCAACGTTACTGTTTGTGCGAATCCCTTTTAACGGACCTTGTTTGAGTACGGTATCAGCGGAAGTAACTTCTCTGTCCATTCCGTATGCCATAGTATCATCGATGAATTTGATTGCCGTTCCCGAAATAACATCAAATGAAATTATCAGTACAAATAAACAGCTTAAAACTTTAATAACCGGTTTTTTTGTTTTACTTTCCGGAATAATTGATGTTGTTCGAGAATTTATTTCTTTGAATAATTCTGAAAAAGCAGGAGCTAAAGCGGTGTTGGATATTACAAATCCGATTGCTCCGACGTAATCCAGTGCCTGTGAAATAATACCGAGAAAGACAGTATAAACAACACCTGACCACCAAATCATAAAAAGATTTTTGTTCTTATCTTTTACAAGCATAAAGCATGAGAAGGTGATAACAAACAGGATATATGGTTTAAAAAGAATTGCAACAAAGTTTTGTGATGATGAAATGCAGCTTTCAATGATCATTAATAATGATGCAAAAAAAACAACCAATATCCAGAGATTTCTTCTTTCGGTACGTTTTTTATCATATAACAAAGAAAAAATAAGAATAACAGAAATATAGAATCCGATCGGAGCGATATTGATAAGTGTTTTGAAAATCGTAAGGTAAGAGAACATATCGGTTTTACCTGTCTGAGCAAAGGGGAGGGTATGATCATGACCTCCGAATAAATTTCCGATATTTTCAAAGAATTGTGTAAATGTTATTTGTGAAAACAGAAAAGTGGTAAACACAATTGCAACAGCAGTAATTCCTATTGTTAAATATATCCATGTTTTGAAAGAAAAATATTTTTTTATGAATTCTGAATAGTTTTTATTCTTTTTCGTTATGTGAAAGATTACCATTCCTGCTGAATAAATAAAATAAATCAAGCAGTTAAACGGTTGAGCTGCAACAACACAGGCAAATACAATACCGGAAAATATCAGTTTGGGTGCGTTCAGATTTTTCGAACAAAAAAGTGTTAAAGCTGTAACTTGAAATCCCATAAGAGACATAGTGTAATAATCAAGCATATTAACAGTTTCGGGTATGTAAAGAAGATAAATAATTGCCGAAACAAGAGCTGCAAAGCTTCCGTATTTTCTCAGTTTATGATAAGTATACAGTGAAACAAAAGTCTGACAAAGCACGAATATACATCGAAAATATAAAACCATTCCTTCAGAGTTACCGTTAATCAAAAGATAAAGCTTCATCGGAAGATATAAAAGAAAGGCTGAAAACTGGGATGCATGCCACTCGTCAACGAGCAAAGCATCACCTTTGATTATTCTGTATGGAATTGAAAGATAAAATGTTTCGTCCGGAGAAGAGATTCCGTAAAAAGCGCTTCTCAGAACTGCAATTGCAAATAAAAATATAATTGAAACTGATAAAAAATCTTTATATTTTTTCAGAAAAAGGAAAAAGGAATTTTGTTTATTCTGTTGTGTTAACAATAATTTCCATCTCCTCTTTATACATAATTCTTCCGCCTTTTCGACCGTACCAAACGGTTTCACGTGCGTAATCGGGATAGTTGTTTTTTGCGTTAAAATTGTTTACATTGATTGTTAAGCTTTTCTTTTCCAAAGGTAAGTGTTTTCCGTTATAGATATTATTGAAATACTGTGGGAAATCATACGATATATTAAACGAAAACTTACTTATGAAAGGTCTTTTTATCATTTTTTGCTGATAAACAAGAAGGTTCTCAAATATTTCAGATGATATTCCGAATGATTTAAGAAAATCTTTTATTTCAATAAAAAAAGTATCGAATTTTTTAACTGTCTGCAAGAAAAACCATTCTTCAACAGGCCAGTTTACGTTTCCGAATTCAGGCAGAAGAGTTTCGCAACTGCCGAGATTTTCCGTTACATCTGAAAGCATTCTATATAAGCTATAATAGATTTTTCCTGCAACGGATTGAGGATTATTTTTGAAGTGGTCAAGAAGTGAAAGATAAAATTCGGTATATCCTACTCCGAGTTCATTAAACAGATAGATTGCAAAGCACTGAAGGAGTCCGAGATTGTGAAAAGCACCTGTAACGGCAACAAAAATGTTTGCATCGATCCATTCTTTTTCGTTCATATCCTTTGTGGAAATAACAACAGAATTGTTTTCTTCGGTCTCGATGCCAAGTTCAGTATGATGACGGTTTAAAGAACATTTTGCGAATTTTATATTATGTTCATTTACCATTTCTTTTTGTGAAAGTCTTGCGTTGATGAGCATTTCACAATTGAATATATTAACGCTTGAATGCTGACCTGCCTCAAAAAGCTTTCCTATACCGTTTGTAAAACTTTCAAAAGTTTCACCGGGAAGTCCGAGAATCATATCGGTATAAGTGAATATGCCTGCTTCATTATACTTTCTGACAAGGTCGGTATAGTGAGAAAATGTCATGTTAGTACGGCAGATATCGTTAAGAGTTTTTTCGGAAAGAGTCTGAAGCGATATTGTTGCACCTTTGCTCAGACCGCACTCATTCATTTTTTTGTTAATTTCAAATACTCTTTCATCGCTGTTTTTGGTGAAACAGAATTGAATTTTAGAAGGATAACCCGTTTTCTTTTTTGAATCTACTAACCATTCGGAAATAATGACATCTCTTTCGAGAATACCGAAGTTTGCATCTGCACAAATGCAGTATCCGATTTTATGTTCAGAAAGCCATTCGATGTCTTTTTTTACTTTTTCCATAGGGAAAAGTCTGATATTCTTAGCTTGTCTTCCCCAGTCGCAATAAACGCATTTATAGGGGCATCCTCTGTTTGTTTCAATAATCCCGTAGAAAACATCGTCTGAGTTTTCCATAATTTTATCAAAGATTCCCGAAGTATAAGGAGAGGGGAATTTTTTAACATCATAGAATTGATTTTCTGTTTTGATAATTTTATTGTTGATGCGATATGATAAATTAGGAACGTCGCTCAGATTTTTCTCGTTTATCAGAGCAAGTAAAAGTTCGGCAAAAGGAATTTCTCCTTCTTCGTGGATAAGAAAATCAATGTATGAACATTCCTCAAGCAGTTCTGACGAAGTGTTGCTGATGTTATGACCGCCAAAAAGTATATATGCATCCGGAAATTTTTCTTTAAGATGTTTTGCAATAAGTTTGTTATGCTCAAAGTTCCATATGTAGCATGAAAATGCAATAAGAAACGGCTCCGATATTTTCTCAGAGCACGCTTCTTTACTGTCTTTGCGATAAATAATATCAGCAAGAATGTAATTGTCTTTAATTTTATCAATACTCCATGCATATGCGGCAAGTGCGCCTGAAGCATAGGGGAGACATATCTCTCCTCCATAATAGGAGCTTGGCTGAATAAAATAAATATTTTTCAATGCTATTATCCTTTTTGCAATTATTTTATATGTTCAATATCATAGTTCAGCATCAGTTCTACAAGGGATTCAAACGGAATTTTTCTTTTCCAGTTAAGAACTTTTTCTGCTTTTTCGGGATTTCCGAGAAGAGTAACAACATCTGCAGGTCTGAAAAATTCAGGAGAAACTTCAACGATTGTTCTTCCTGTTTTTTTGCATATACCTTTTTCGTTTACTCCTTCTCCATGCCATATCAGAGGAATTCCCGCTTTTTCAAATGCTATTGAAGCAAAATCTCTTACCGAATGTTTTTCACCTGAAGCAACAACAAAACAGTCAGGCTTGTCTTGCTGAAGCATAAGCCACATAGCTTCAACATAATCGCCTGCATAACCCCAGTCTCTTTCGGCGTCAAGATTTCCGAGATATAATTTATCCTGAAGCCCGTGCGAAATTGCAGCAGCGGCAGCAGTAATTTTTCTTGTTACAAATTCAGGCTTTCTTCTTTCTGATTCGTGATTGAAAAGTATTCCTTCACTGCAGAACATATCATAGCTTTCTTTATAGTTTACTGTAATCCAATGACCGTAGAGTTTTGATACTCCGTAAGGACTTCTCGGATAGAATGGTGTTTTTTCGGTTTGAGGCATTTCCTGAACAAGACCAAACATTTCGCTTGTAGAAGCTTGATAAAATTTTGCATCAGGTTTAATATCTTTAATGGCATCAAGAAGTTTTAAAACTCCAGTGCCGTTGACTTCAGAAGTAAAAACAGGTTGAGACCAGCTGAGTTTAACAAATGACTGTGCAGCAAGGTTATATACTTCATCGGGTGAAGAGATTTTTACGGCACTGCGAAGAGATGATGCATCTGTCATATCGCCGTAAATAAATTCAATTTCGTTTGCAAGGTGTTGCACGTTGCCGAGATCATTAGAGCTGTTTCTTCTGATAAGACCGTAAACTTTATATCCTTTTTTCAAAAGAAGTTCAGCAAGAAATGAGCCGTCCTGACCGGTAATTCCGGTTATAAGAGCATTTTTCAAAATGTCACCTCACAGTAATTTTTTAAAACCTTTTTCATCTATAAAAGAGGGGAGAGACGAAAGAAAATCTGTTGATTTTTTTGAATAGATAAGAGTCACATCTGATGTATTAATTACGGTTAAATCTTCAGTTCCTGCCATAACGGTTAACTTTCCATTACTTATGACGGTGCAGTTTTTGCTGTTTACAGTTAAGCAGTCACCGTTGATTATGTTTTGGTTTTCATCTGCAGGGTAGAGTCTTTCAATAGCAGACCAAGAACCGATATCATCCCATCCAAATAATCCTTTAATAACTAAAATATCGTTTGTTTTTTCAAGAATACCGTAATCAATCGAAATGTCGGGCATTAATGAATATAAGTCATCCATCTTTGGAGAATCAAAATTGTTACAAATTGTTTCGGCAATTCCGAAAACATCCGGAAGATATTTCTGGAATTGCTTAAGCATAAAAGATGTTTTACAAATAAAAATTCCGCTGTTCCAAAGGTAATTTCCGTCAGAAATGAATTCGAGTGCCTTTTGATAATCAGGTTTCTCTTTAAAATTATCAACTCTGAAAAAACTGTTTTCTGTTTCATAATCAATCTTGATATATCCGAAACCGGTATCAGGTCTTGTTGGCGTTATGCCGATTGTAATAATATTGTTGTTATTTTTTGCAACATCAACTGCAGTGCATACGGTTTTTAAAAATGAATTATCATCTGCAATGTAGTGGTCGGCGGGCATAACAATTGAAACAGAATCTGCAGATAAAGTTTTTACTTTCATCATTGCAACTGCAATTGCAGGAGCAGTATTTCTCTTATGATTTTCATAAAAGATATTCTCAGCAGGAATCTGAGGAGATTGCTCTGCAATGAATTCGGAATATATCTGCTGAGTGAGAACAAAAATATGAGAAGAATCTGTGATTTTTAAAGCTCTTTGAAGAGTAGCCTGATAAAAAGAAAGGGTATTGTTTAATACAGGCAGAAATTGCTTCGGCTTATCTTTTCTGCTCAATGGCCAGAGTCGGATTCCCGAGCCGCCTGCAAGTATTAAAACAGCAGTTTCCATATCCTTTTATCCTTTCTTTGTGATTCTGAGATGAAAGAGTCTGAAAAGTAATCTTATATAATCACATATAAATACAAAAAGTTTTCTTTTTGAAACCCCTTCTGATCTTTGTCTGTAATTTATGGGAACTTCAACAATTTTTAAAGATTTGTATTGGTTTTTCAGATAGAAAAGTGTTTCTTCGATAACATCAAAATTACTGCATTCCGTAACAATTCCGTCAAGCAATTCTTTTCTGTACATTCTAAAATCGGTTGATACATCTTTTTCGTTGAATCCCAAAAGAATTCTGTAAGTGTAATTTAATAGTTTTGACATAAAGACTGAGGTGGGAGGATCATCCGTTGTGCCTCCGTCTGCATACCTTGAACCGATCACAACATCCGCACCGTTCAGCATTTTATCATACATTTCGGGAATCTTTGAAATATCCTGAGAATTATCCGCATCTACAACAAGAATACAATTGAATTGCGAAAGTTCAATTCCCGTTCTGAATGCATCTGCGTAGCCGAATTCTTTTTGTTTTATATATTTGGCGTTATTGATATCGCAAACTTGTTTTGAGTTATCTTCAGACATTAATGCATCTATTACCAGAAGCTCGAATCCGATATGTAATGATGAAAGTATTTTATTAAGTTCGGGTAAGAGTATTTGAAGATTACCCTCTTCGTTATATGACGGAATAATAACACTAATATTCATAAATATCACTTTAAAAAATCATTTAAATTTATATTTTAATAATATCATTTAAGATTATTATAATCAAGTCTTTTTTAGATATAATAATTTAAAAAAGTAATTATAATTAATAATTATTGTACACGATTAAACAAATATAAAATAAATTGTATAGTATCTTATTATTTTTTATAAACAATATACTCATATTTTATTTAAATTATTGATGTAATCATAAACGATGATAAGTTCAGTTGAATTTATAAATCGAATATGATAAAATATTAAAATAGACTTACGATTATAAAACTTGAATTTTATTAGGAGGTTTTGATGAATATTCTACAAACAATAATTTCATATCTTGCAATAGCTGCTGCTTTCATCAGTTCTTTATTTTCATGGGGTGATTCTGCAATGATACCGTATACAAACAATTATAAAATTCCTGACAGCCTTCCTCCATATAGCACTATTTCAACAGAAGAAAAAAATAATTGGACTGCAAAATGGATTTGGGATAAAGATAATATTTCAGAAAAAAACGTCTGGATGTGTTTTAGTAAAAAAATAAGTCTTGACAAGATACCCGACGAACTTATCGCTGATATTTCAGCTGACTCAAAATACTGGCTTTACATAAACGGAGAAACAGTTGTCTTTGAAGGAAACGTGAAACGTGGACCTGACACAAACAGCGGTTACTACGACAGTGTGGATATTGCTCCTTATCTTAATGTCGGAGAAAATAATATTTGTGCTTTGGTATGGTACTGGGATGATGAAACAAGCTATTCCTACCGTAGCAGCGGTCAGTGCGGTTTCATTTTTGAAGCTACATACGAAAATATATCCATTATCTCCGACAAAAGCTGGAAGGTGAAAAGAAACACCGCTTATGTTGACAGTGTTCTTTATCCACCTAATTACAGACTTCCCGAATACAGCATTTATTACGATGCAAGGGAAGAACTTGGTAATTGGATTAATTCTGATTATGATACTTCTTCTTGGGAAAACGCAACAGAATATGCTGTTGGAGGAGAAGGTGTTTACGGTAAACTTTTCCCAAGAGGTATACCGTTCTTAAAAGATTACGGTCTTAAGGACTATGAGAATTCAAAAAATTATGAAAACTATACTGTTCGCAAGCTTTTTGGTGAAAAAATCACTGTGGATATTCCTTATAATGCACAGCTTACTCCGTATTTAAAGATTGTTGCACCTGCAGGAATGAAGATTCGTATAACAACTGAAAACACTTTGATCGGTGCAGTTTCAACAACTTATGTAACCAAAGAAGGGGAGCAAGAGTTTGAATCTTTAGGATGGTTCAACGGAGAACATATTACATATAAAATACCGAGAGGTGTCAAGATTCTTTCTTTGAAATACCGTGAAACTGGATATAACAGTAATTTCAGCGGAGATTATAAGTGTGATGATGAATTTATGAATTCACTGTGGCAAAAATCGCTTCGTACTCTTTATGTTACAATGCGTGATAATTTTATGGACTGTCCCGACAGAGAAAGAGCTCAGTGGTGGGGCGATGTTACAAGTGAAATGATTATGACGATGTATTCAATGGACAGTAACGCCTATCTTCTTTATCAAAAAGGCGTTGAAGCGATGCTTTCTCACGTTGACGATTCAAGAGTTCTTCAGACTGTTGTTCCGATAAGCGGAGATTATTTTGAACTTCCTGTTCAGCAGCTTGCGGGAATTGTCGGTTTTCTTACATACTATGATTATACCGGTGACAAAGCATTTATTGAAAAAGTATATGATGCATCAATTGATTATCTTATGCTTTGGGAGATTG
This sequence comes from Clostridia bacterium, assembly GCA_017549665.1. The sequence goes on from JAFYUD010000251.1 coordinate 20,032, forward strand.
GCGAAAATAATCTTGTTGTGCATCGTGAAGGTTCGTGGGACTGGCCTGATTGGGGCAGTAAAGCGGATATGACCGCAATTGAAAATGCCTGGTATTTTTATGCTCTATCCGCCACAGAAAAAATGGCTGATATTTTAGCAAAAGAAGGTGATTTATCGTTTGTCAGAGAAAGAAAAGATGCTGTTTTCAAGGGTTACCAGTCTCTTTGGACTGAAAATGGCTTTAAAAGCAATGATGTAAAAAAGCCGGATGACAGAGCAAATGCACTTGCGGTTCTGGCTGGTCTTGCAGATAAAGAACAATATAATGTCATAAAAAAAGTTCTTATAAGTACCCATAATTCAAGTCCCTATATGGAGTATTATGTTCTTGAAGCTCTTTGTAAAATGGGAGAATATGAAGTTGCAAGAGACAGAATAAAAGAAAGATATGACGGAATGATGAGCGAGGATTACTCTACACTCTGGGAATTCTGGGATTCCTGGAGAGGTACTAAGAATCACGCATGGAGCGGAGGTCCGCTTGTAATAATGAGCAAATATTTTGCAGGTATTACTCCCGCTGAATCCGGTTACACAAAAGCTAATATTAATCCTCAGTATAGTTTGTCCGACAGTTTGAATTGCACGGTTCCAAGCGTAAAAGGATTAATTGTTTTGGACTATAAAAAAGTATCTGAAATTTATAACGTAAATCTTACTGTTCCGCAAGGAATGAAGGCGATTTTATATGTTCCAAAAAATGCATCAGTTAAAGTCAATTCAATTCATTACTATCAGAACGGTGAATATGTGACTGATAATTCAGTCGGAGATATTGAAATAATAGAAAAACATTGAAGTTTTTATACATATTTTCAATGAATCGTATAAAATATCAAAATTGTTTGACAATAATATAATTGATATGATATTTTAATAGAAAATAAAGGAGGAATAAAAATGAGTAATTTATTTAATCTTGATGGAAAATTTGCAGTTGTTACAGGTGCATCATCAGGTCTCGGCCGTCAGTTTGCACTTGCACTTGCAAGGGAAGGTGCTAACGTTGCAATACTTGCAAGAAGAGTTGACAGACTTGAAGAGGTAAAATCTGAAGTTGAGGCTCTTGGCGTTAAATGTATTGCGGTAAAATGTGATGTAGCAGATAACGAAAGTATTAAAAATGCAGTTGCAGATGTTGTTGCTGATTTCGGCAGAATTGATATTCTTGTAAATAATGCAGGTATTGGCAGCGGTGCTCCTGCAGAATCACAGGAGGACAGTATCTGGGATTCAACTATCAGAATCAACCTCAGCGGTGTTTATTATGTTGCACGTGAAGTCGGTAAGATTATGATAGAGCAGAATTACGGTAAGATCATCAATATCGGTTCAATTCATTCAACTGTTGCAATGGCAGGCAGCCCCATTACTGCATATTGTGCAAGTAAGGGCGGTGTTGAAATGCTTACGAAAGCACTTGCAAATGAATGGGCAAAATATAATATTACTGTTAATGCAATCGGTCCTGCATATTTCGAAAGTGAAATGACTGATATGGTTATCAACACTCCTGAGTTTGGTATGGCTGTTAAAGCTTACTGTCCTATGGGCAGACCCGGCAAAGCGGGTGAGCTCGACGGCGCTCTTGTTTATTTTGCATCTGATGCATCAAGCTACACAACCGGTCAGCTTCTTACTGTTGACGGCGGCTGGACTACCATCTGATTATTTTGTATTCCCCATGGAAGCAACTGCTTCTGTGGGGATTTTTCTTTATTTTTTGATTTATTACAGTACTTGAAGAATTTATTATTAAATGTTATACTTAATAAAAATTAATCGGAGGTCATAAAATGAAGAAGTCTATTTTCAGAATCGTTTCACTTGTTCTTTGTATTTCTCTAACGGTTTCTGCAGTTTCGGTCGGAACTTATGCTGTTCAGGAACAGAGTAATACCACAGTTCAGGAAGAAACTGCCGGAGATGGCATTATGAAAGTTTTTTACAATTCTCTTAATGTCATTGTTGAAGGTCTTGTAAAATCCATCTGTGCAATTTATATCAATCCAAAAGATTGGGAAAGTATCGATAACTATGATTCCGAAGAAATCGGATTTATGCCGGGCAGAGAAACATATCAGACTTCAGCAGCAGAAAACAATGTCTGGAAGCTCGGATATTCAAAAAAGAGCATTATTCCCGATGATATTGACAGCGGTAAATATAATCTTGGCAGGGATTTGCTCAACAAATATGCCGAGGGTGTTTACGACGATCAGTGTATTCGTGTTGCAGTAATCGATGATAACAGCGGTGAAGGAGCAGTTGTGCTTGGTGCAATAGATTCTCTTGGTGTTACTTCTACCGACATAAGAACAATCCGAAAAGCTGTTCTCGAATATTGTGAAACCGAAGGTATTGAGGTTGCAAGCATCAATATCAGTGCAACTCATGCACATTCAGCACTTGATACCCAGGGTGTCAGCACAGAATTCTTCAGAAAACTTTTTGGAGCATTCTGGTGTAATCTTATTGGTTTTAACGGAACAATGGCAGGTCTCGAAACTGCTGAGTCATTCAAACAGCATTTTATCGGTGTTTCCGTTGAAGCGATTAAAGAAGCTTTCGGTAATATCGAAGAAGGAAAGCTTTATTTTTCTTCGATTGATATGAGCGAACATTTCAAAGACAAACGAGGTCTTATTTCCAAAGAAGATATTCCCGAAACAGCGAGCTTTAAATTTGTTCCTGCCTCCGGCAAACCTGCAACATATATCAGCGATATAACCTGTCACGCTACATCTTTCAGCGCAAGCAACGGACTTGTAGGTTCTGATTATATCTACTATGCTGATGAATATATAAAAAACACCGACGGCGGTAATTTTATAATGATTCCCGGTGCAGTCGGTCAGATTTCTCGTGATATTGAAGTTGACACAACAGGTATGACTGAATATGAAGAAAAAGGCGCGAGCGCTAGAAAACTCGGACAGCTTGTGGGTGAAAAAATTGTTGCTGCCGAATATGATACAGAACTTTCACCTGTTATAAATGTTAAACACAGAGAGCTTTTTATCGTTCCCGAAAACAGTATTCTTACTCTTGCCTGTGAAATCGGACTTGTTAATAATAAGATTTTTTATAACGGAACCGTTTTCAAAGAGTACTGTATGGCAACAGAGATGGGTTATCTTGAATTTGGCAACAAAATTGCTCTTGCTCTTTTCCCGGGTGAGCTTTATCCCGAAGTTTTCTGGGACGATGAGATAACAGGCGGAGCTGATTGGGACGGTACAGAGTGACCTTATGACAGTCTTTCGACTGCAGTTGATGGAATTACAACTTATGCTGTAAGCCTTACAAATGATGCTATCGGTTATGTACTTACCGATAATAATTTTGCATTTATGGGTCATATAATCGGTGACGGAATTGCCGACGAAACACTTTCTGTTGGCAAACACATCGGTTCATATCTTGTTACTGAATATTTAACTCTTATTGAATCTCTTTAATAAAAAGGCCAACCGCTTAGAATGCATATCGCATTAAACGGTTGGCTTTTGATTTGAAAATCAATTAATCGTTATCAATATCTAATTGAGCTTCTGCCTGGATTTTCGGGTCATACGAAAGAATCGGTTCTTCGTTTATGTTATTGATTTTGCGGTTAACGTAGTTTTTGGTGATTTTCATAACAAGCGGGAACAGAACAACAACACCGATAAGGTTGGGAATCATCATTAGACCGTTGAAGGTATCAGAAATATCCCAGGCAAGAGTCGACGTCATTACAGCACCGAAGATTACAGTAATTACGTGAATAATTTTAAAGATGATAGTTGTTTTTGCACCGAAAAGGTATTCCCAGGCTTTTGAACCGTAGTGTGACCAGCCGAGAACGGTTGTGAATGCAAAAAGGAACATTGCAATTGCAACAAATCTCTGACCGATATTACCCCAATGAAAAACACTGTTGAACGCACCTGCAACAAGGGTTGCATCTGTCAGACCTTCTGCGATTTCACCTGTTTTTGCATCAAATACACCTGATGTAAGAACAACAAGAGCTGTCATTGTGCATACTATCATTGTATCAGCAAAAACTTCAAAAATTCCCCACATACCCTGCTTTACAGGTTCTTTGATATTAGAATTGGAATGAACCATAACCGATGAACCGAGACCCGCTTCGTTTGAGAAAACACCTCTCTTGAAACCTTGTGTAACTGCTGCGCTGATTGCAGCACAAAGTGTACCGCCAACAAATGCTTCGGGTTTGATTGAATGCGTTAATGAAAATGCTCTTGAAAGCAGGGATAATCATATCATAGTTTACTCCGATAATGATAAGACTGCCCGCAATGAACAGAACAATCATGAAGGGAACGATTTTTTCGGCAGCATTTGCTTCTTCTGCAAACTTCACCATAATTTTTATTTTTTTTATTATAAAATTAAATTATGAAAAATCAAGTGTTTTTGAATAAAAATTATTTAAGAATTAAATTATAATTTGATTTATATAAAAATATTGAAAAATTTGTTATCTTATGTTATAATTTATAAATATAAGGCAGGTGAGGATATGTCAACATTAAAAGAGAATGTTGAATCTACAGTTAATTCCGTTCTTTTGAAAAACAGACGCTTCGTCGGAGCAAAAGAAACAGTTGCTTATGTTCTTGAAGATACGGCAGCAAGTCTGAATATCAACGATTTCAAAGACAGATACATATATGACGTTGTTAAAATCGATTTCAACTATCTCGCAATTCAGAATGTCGTTGCAACTGTATGGGATACATTTAATGACACATTTATCGGTGTTATAGTTGAAAAAACAAGAACTAGATGGGGTAAATTCAGACCTTATCTTCTTCTCGGTCAATTACCGCTTACTATTTTAGGTTTGTGGTACTGGCTTATCCCATTTATGTTTGCCGATACGCCCGGCGATTATCTTCCAAAGTGGATATTCTATTTTGCCATGTCGATAATTACCGAAACAGCCAACACATTTACCGCAGTAGCCCGTGCAGGTTTTGGTTCCACTATAACACCTGAGCCATTGGACCGTTCAAGGCTAATTGCAACGGCTAACCTGATGTCGCATTTTGTTGAAGATGTGCCGAAGCAGATTTTCGGTATTATCTATGACCTTGTAATCAACGATAAAATTAAAATCAAACTCCCGAAACTTTTCGCAGGATTTGGTGTTTCTTTTGCATTGCTCGGTGCTGCGTTTTGTCTTTACTTTTTCCTTACAACACGAGAGAGAGTTGCTCAGACGATTAAAAAGCCGAGTGTTATTCAAGGCCTGAAAGCTATTGTAACAAACAAACCGATGTTTATCCAGGTTCTTTCGTCGTTTCTTTCGGGATTCAGTATTGGCTCAAGCAGAACCAATTTCTATATTGACGTTATCGGTTCAATTACTTGGAAAACCATTGTCGGTATTCCTGCTTTCCCGATTAAATTTATCAGTTACGGTTTTGTTGAACCTCTTCGCAAGCGCTTCTCAACAAAAGCACTTTGGATTCTTGAAGATGCATGGACAGATATGCTGTGGATGATTGTTTTCGGCATCGGTTCAATTAATAAAAACTTTATGAAAAAACCGATTATTCTGCCGCTTATGGGTATTGAAGAAATATTCGAAATGTGCGTTTACGGTTTAAGACGAGTTATTCCTGCCGAAATCAGCAATGAGTCAATGGACTATTGCGAATGGAAAAACGGTTACCGTGCGGAAGCTATGATCGGTGTTGCACAGTCAACAATTTCAAAGCTTCAGCAGGCTGTTATGGGCTTTGTCAATAACATCGTAATGGATAAGGTCGGTTATGTTCAGGGTCTCAAAGTCGGCACTCAGACCGATAAAACAAAGTGGTGGATATTTGCACTCGGAACAGGTATTCCCATTATAACAAGCAGTCTTGGTATCATTCCTAAGTTCTTCTATCCTCTTTCAGCTGAAAAACGCGATCTTATGTATAGCGAACTTCGTGAAAGAAGAAGTAAGGTTGCAGAAAAGATGAATAATGCAACTACCGAAGAAGAAATTGCAGCAATTGCTGATTCTCAGTTTATAGTAAAATAATTATCACGGGCAGTGTTGAGAAATCGATACTGTCCGTTTTTTAAAATTTTTTACTATTTATAAATTATATATCTTGTGGTTTCGATAAACTTTTTAACAAAATATTGCATTATTTAACAGATGGTGATATTATATAATAAAATATTAAGAAAAAGAGTGAATACTATGAGTTTGAAAAATTTTTCAACAAAAGTTATTTCGGTTATTCTTTCCGTAATGCTGGTTTTCTGTACTGTCAGCTCAGTTAGTTTTGCGAGTGCTGAAATAAAATCTTTGGATGAGATGAAAGCAGAAAAGCAAGCTTCTGCCGCCGAAATAGTTGATAATATGGTTGAAATAGCCAGAGCAGAGCAAGGTTTTTACGAAAGTTACATAAATAAGTTTACCCTTTGGTATTACGGCTTGGATACAGAGTCGTCATGGTGTACAATATTTGTTTCATGGTGCGCCGCTCAGGCAGGTGCAATCGGAACGGCTGTTCCTAGACGAAACACCTGCAGTTCAATGAAAAGATGGTTTGAGAGAAGAGGTGAGTATCATCCTGCAGACAGCGGATATATTCCTCAGAAGGGTGATATTGCATTTCTTAATACCGCCTCCGATGGAACTGATGATGTACATCATGTCGAAATCGTTACCGAAAACGGATTTTTTGTAATTGGCGGTGAAAATTATATCAAAGCTGTAGGCGGTAACACTTCGGATATCAATTATAACGGTTCTGAATATGTAACCGAAAAAACAAGACCTGTTATCAGTGAACGTGCAGTAGTTGTCGGATTTGCAAATCCTTCATATGAAAAGAGCGTCGGATTACGCGGTGATATTCATACATCAACTCAAAAAAATATGACAGTATATGCAAGATATCTTTATTCGAGAGTTATTGCAATGATTTATAACATTGAGGTTTTTTGGGCTAACTTTGTTGCATTGTTTAATGCTACGAAATAAAATTCAAATATTCTGAGGTCTTGTTATGAGTTTTAACCTTGTTGAAAAAGCAAAAGAAAATATTATCGTTGTTGCTCACAGAGGAGCTTCAGGCGGAAATATTCCCTGTAATACACTTGCTTCCTATGAAATTGCTCTCAAACAGGGTGCAGATATGATTGAAGTTGATGTCAGTTGCAGCAGAGACGGAAAGCTTTTTCTCTTTCACCCCGGAATGGAAACGGCGCATCTTAACCGATTTATTTCTCTGAAAACAAGATCTTTTAACGGTATACAGAAGATAAAATATGTTAATTATGACAGAACTCCAACTCAATTTCCGATTGCATCCTTCGATGATTTTCTTGAGCAATTCAAGGGCAGATGTTATATTAATATAGATAAGTTCTGGGATAATCCGGAAAAGATTTATAAAACTATCAAGTCACACGGTATGACAGATCAGATGCTTGTTAAAAGTAAAATATCCGATAAAGTTCTTTCTGTTTTAGAAAATCTTTGCCCCGAACTGCCGTTTATCCCTATTGTTTCCGAAGCACATCCGATGCACGATGAACTGATGAAACGTAATATTAATTATATCGGTGCAGAGGTTCTTTTTGAAAAGGATAATTCTCCTCTAGCCGGTAAAGATTTTATCGATATGATGCATAATGACGGTAAACTTGTGTGGGTCAATTCGATAATTTATGATTATAAAGATCAGCTTGCAGGCGGTCACAGTGATGACACCGCACTAACAGTATCGGAAGAATACGGTTGGGGTTGGCTTGCTGACAGAGGATATGATTTTATACAAACCGATTGGACAATGATGCTCGTTGATTATCTTAAAAAGTCCGGCAAATATTACAGATAGAAAATGCTCCCGAATCCGCTTTGGACCGGGAGCATAATTTATTTTGTGCGCAGACCTTTTGGATAATGATTTTTTGCTCTGCCGTTAACAACTTTAACACCGCCAACGGTACATCCTTCAACTGTAACAACAGACCATCCGTTATCACAGTCGGTTTCAAATTCTTCACCGTGAAGAAATTTTTTTATTTCATCCGTATCAACAGAAAGATTGATTTTTCGTTTGAAATCTTTACCCATCGCCATAAAGAATTGATGGTGGGGGAGTATGTAGTTCTTTTTTATTTCTCCGATTGTAACTCCGCAACAGAAAGCGCTTCCCTTCGGGACTTCAAAATCAGGCGTAAAATAAACAGGATTTCCGTTATATATCATTACATTGGATTTTTCATATGTAATCAGAGTATCATCAAGAAAATAAGTGATAATTTTATCAATTTTATCGATCTGATTGTTCTTTTTAACTGATTTCTCGTTATATTCAAGGGTGTTATGGAGCAAAGCCATAAATTGACCTTCACCCTTGCTTTTATGTGGATAAAAGCGTCTTGTGAAGTTGATATTTTCACATTCACAGCCGTCGAACAGAATACCATCCGCTGTATTTTTTATAACTTCTTCTTTAACTTGAACAAGTTCAAATTCAGGATGTTTTTTCAAAAATTTATCAATGGTCATTTCGTTCTCTTCAAGAGAAAAAGTGCAGGTTGCGTAAATAATGTATCCGCTGTTCTTAACGAGTAATGCAGCATTTTCAAGAATTTCTTCTTGTCTTGCTGCACAATTAACAACGTTTTCAACGCTCCACTCGTCGATTGCAATTTCTTCCTTGCGGAACATTCCTTCGCCCGAACACGGTGCGTCGCACATCACGAGATCGAACATTTTAGGAAATGTTTTTGCAAGTTTATTTGTGTCCATACAAGTTGTAACACAATTGCAAAGACCGAGACGTTCAATATTACCGGTAAGAATTTTGCAACGTGAGGGGATAATTTCATTAGAAACAAGAATCCCGTTTTTGCCGAGCTTGTTTTTTAGCTGTGTGCTTTTGCCTCCGGGTGCGGCACACATATCAAGAATTTTCCAATCCGGATCAATTTCAATACATTCGGCAGGAGCCATTGCACCCGGTTCCTGAATATAAATCATACCTGCGTGATGATATGGATGGTTACCGATTTTATCATAATCAAAGTAAAAACCGTTTTGAACATACGGAATTCTTTCGGTTGAAAATACGTTGATCTTTTCAAAATCATCGAGTGAAATTTTATCTGTATTAACTCTTAATCCGCGTATCGGTTGATTATTTAATTCTTTAATATAATCATCGTATTCATTACCGAGAAGCTTTTTCATTCTCTCGGAATATTCAAGAGGAAGTTCTTTCATCATTTTTCTCCGTAAATATTCATTTCTGAGTAGAGCATACACATACCAACAGCTGTAATTGCAGCTGTTTCGGTTCTTAATATTCTTTTTCCAAGCGAAACTGTAATACCGCCGGCTTGTGTTGTAGCATCGATTTCGTTCAGTTCAAACCCGCCTTCAGGACCGATAAGAATACCGACTGACATTCCGCTCTTTATTTTCGAAAGAGCATTTTTGGTTGATTCCATACCGTCTTTGCATTCATACGGAACCATAAATACATCGAGTTCTGATGCCATTGCAAGAGCCTGCTTAAAATTCATAACATTATGAACCTCGGGTATTGAAGTTCTTTTGCTCTGTTTTGCGGCGCTTTCGGCGATCGCCTGCCAGCGCTCCGTTTTGCTTTTCTTTTTCTTTTCGTCAAGCTTTACGACACAGCGGTTCATCTCAACAGGAATAATTCCCTCAACACCGAGTTCAACCGCTTTCTGGATAATCAGCTCCATCTTGTCGCTTTTAGGAAGTCCCTGGAAAAGATATATTTTTATCGGCAGACTTGTATCCTGAAATCTTTCTTCGATAATTTCGGCAATAACGCATTCACCCTCAAAGCTTTCAATCCGGCAAAGGTTACTGACATTATTTTCACTGACAAGAAATTTATCACCGATTTTCATTCTCAGAACGTTTTTTATGTGGTTATAGTCTGCGCCGCTTATCATATAGCGATTGTTTTGTCTGTTGCCTTCTTCAATAAAAAAATTAAACATTTTTAACACCGTCTTTCACGGGATATTATAACAGAGAAATAAACGGTTGACAATAAAAATCCGACAGTTTTTGAAACTGTCGGATAAAAATTAATCATTCAAAATTTTTTCAAGCCTTTTCATTGTTTCTTTATCAGGTGTCGGAATATCCGTAAACGGAAAATCTAATCCCATTTTATCATATTTAACCTGACAGATTTTTTTGAACGCAAGAAGTTCCGCTTTATCGACACAAGTGTATTTATTCTTGATTTCCTTGAGTCTCAGAATGTTATCTTCGTTATCATTCAGAGTAGGGATAATAACCTGTCTGAGCGTAACGGGAATATTCTGAGAGTCAAGATATTCAAGGAATTCAATAACTTTCTCATATTCACAGCCGACATGATTTTTATATTTTTTAGCGTCTGTGTATTTGATATCAAGCAAAACACGGTCGGTAACGTTCAGAAGCTCTTTGATTTTATCATTTAAAATACAACCGGATGTGTCAATGCAAGTATTGATTCCTTCGCTGTGACACAGCTCAAACAGTTCTTTAACAAATTCGGGCTGACAGAGTGGCTCACCGCCCGAAACGGTAATACCGCCTTCGGTGCCAAAATATTCCTTGAATCTGATAGCTTTATCAACTATCACTTGCGGAGAGTATTCCGTTCCGATGCCGAATTCCCATGTATCCGGATTATGACAACATCCGCATCTGAGAGGGCATCCTTGCATAAACAAAACAAAACGTACTCCAGGTCCGTCAAGAGTGCCAAGGCTTTGTATCGAGTGAATTCTGCCGGTCATAATCACATTGCCTCGTGGAATGTTCTGCTGATAACTTCTCTCTGCTGTTCTCTTGAAAGCTTGTTGAAGTTAACTGCATAACCCGAAACTCGGATGGTAAGATTGGGATAGCTTTCGGGATCTTCATAAGCTTTCATAAGAGTTTCACGGTTAAGTACATTAATATTTATGTGATGTGCTTTTTTGGCAAAGTAACCGTCAAGAATTGAAACAAGATTTGTTACTCTTTCGTCATCGTTTCTGCCAAGTGCATCAGGAGTGATCGAGAATGTATTTGAAACGCCGTCACGGCAGTCGTCATAGCTAATTTTTGCAACTGAGTTGAGCGAAGCAAGTGCACCGTTTTCTTCTCTGTTGTGCATCGGATTTGCACCGGGAGCAAAGGGTGCGGAAGCTTTTCTTCCGTCAGGTGTTGCGCCTGTGTTCTTGCCATACATAACATTTGATGTGATTGTAAGAACAGAAAGAGTGTGTTCTGCATTTCTGTATGCAGGAGTCTTACGAAGTTCGGTAATCATACGGTGTGCCATATCCTTTGCGATAAGGTCAACTCTGTCGTCATCGTTACCGTATTTAGGGAAATCTCCCTGAGTATCAAAATCTACAATGAATCCGCTTTCATTCTTTATGGGTTTAACATTTGCGAATTTGATTGCGCTGAGTGAGTCTGCAACTACCGAAAGACCGGCTATACCGAATGCCATAAATCTGCC
>JAFYUD010000252.1 GCA_017549665.1 Clostridia bacterium
CGGGGAACAAGAGCGGCTACTGAGTCGATAACAACAACGTCAAGCGCGCCTGAACGGACAAGTGCTTCGGCAATTTCAAGAGCTTGCTCACCGTTATCGGGCTGTGAAACAAGGAGAGAATCAACATCTACGCCAAGAGCTGCCGCATACACGGGATCAAGAGCATGCTCAGCATCAACGAAAGCAGCTTCACCGCCCATTTTCTGCGCTTCTGCAACACACTGAAGTGCAAGAGTAGTCTTACCTGAAGACTCAGGGCCGTAAATTTCAATTATACGACCTCTGGGAAGACCGCCGATGCCTGTAGCGGCATCAAGTGTAAGAGAACCTGTAGAGATAGCCTCCACGTTCATTGAATTTGTTTCACCAAGACGCATTACTGCGCCCTTACCATATTTTTTCTCAATCTGCGAAAGAGCAGTTTCAAGAGCCTTCTGTTTATCAGCCATTTTAATCATCCTTTCAGACAATGTCTTGTACAAATGTTCGATAATATTATATATTATTTTATATCGATTTGCAAGCAGTTTTTTTAAATAATTAATATTTTTTTTCAAACATTATTTAAATACCTCAAAATTACAAAAAAAATTATAAATATTTAAAATTTTTTCTCAAAAACTATTGCAATTACTTTTCAAATCTGTTACTATATCTAGCGTAAAATCTAAATTATATTACAAGATGCGTTAGAAGTCAGTTTGTCTGATGTTCGCATCAGAGCATTAAAAGGAGGTGCATTCCGCATGGCAAAATGTGATATCTGCGGAAAAGATGTAGCTTTCGGTATCAAGGTTTCTCACTCACACAGAAGAACCAACAGAACCTGGAAGCCCAATGTTATGAAAGTTAAGGCTGTTGTTAACGGCACACCCAAGAGAATTCATGTGTGCAGCCGTTGCCTTCGTTCAGGTAAGGTTACAAGAGCTGTTTAATTTTCCCGTTAAACTGCAAAAAATTAAACCACCGATTTGATCGGTGGTTTTCTTTTTATGCATTTTCAATTTCAGTGATAAGGTCTACCCTGCGCTGATGTCTGCCGCCCTCAAACTCAGTATTGAGGAAAACGTCAACAAGTTCAAGAGCTGCACCTGCACCGATTACTCTTGCTCCAAGGCAGAGTACGTTAGCATCGTTGTGAAGTCGTGTATATTTTGCGCTGAAATAATCTGAACAGCAGGCAGCTCTTATGCCCTTTACCTTATTTGCAGCCATTGAAATACCGATACCTGTACCGCAGCAGAGAATACCTCTTACACACTCCCCTGATACGATTTTTTCGCAAGTTGCCTTTGCCTGCAAGGGATAGTCAGCTGAAGTATTGTCGTAAACACCACAATCTACGTACTCAACACCGATTTCATCAAGATACTTTCTGATTTCTTCTTTAAGGGGAAAACCTGCATGGTCTGATCCGATTGCTATTTTCATTATTTTGTCTCCTCTTTCTTTTTAAGTTCACGTTCTGCCTGAGAAAGTCTAAGATAAGCAGGAACAAGTTCATCAGGCGAACATATATTTTCATTATCGGCAAGTCTTTTCTCTGCTATAAACGCAACAGAAGAAGCCTGCTGATATTTTATTGAACCAATTGCTTTTATTACATTGTTATTTTTGTCTTTAAGATATTCATAAGCAACATCCGCACCGTCTCCTGCAAGGATTACCTTCTTGCCGAAGGCTCTGATTTTTTCACTGAGCACTTCAAATGAAAAAGCATCATCATTGCTGATACGGTCAAGACCGTTACTGCAGTCAAAAAATGCACCGTAAACCTGCTGACATCGTGCATCCATTACAGAGGCAACAATACAGTCATTATTGCTGAACGGATAAGCAATTGCTTCAAGTGTAGAAACGGGTACACATTTTTTTGATGACGGCTGCGCAATTCCCTTTGCCATAGCAACACCGATACGGACACCTGTAAACGATCCGGGACCGTTTGAAACAGCTACAGCATCAATATCATCAACTGTCAGCATTGCAGTTTCAATTGTGCTTTTTATAAGTGGCAGCAACGTTACGGAATGAGTAAGTCCTACATTAGCAAACATATTTGATAAAAGCTTACCATCTTTTACAACAGCTGCTGATGCTGAAGTTGCAGAGCTTTCCAATGCAAGTATCACCATCTGCCGTCACCTCCTGAAATACAGATTTTTCTGTAATCATTATCCTCACCACGGGAGAATTCTACAATTACAGTATTATCAGGGAGAACATTTTCAATATTCTCACTCCACTCAATAAACAGAATTGAATTTTCGTTAAGATAATCAAAAAATCCGGTTGAATAAAGTGAATCCCAGCTTTCAACCCTGTACATGTCAAAATGATAAAGATTGATTCTTCCGCCGTAATCATTTACAATTGCGAATGTGGGACTGCTTACATCTGATTCATTACCGAGTGCTTTTACACATCCTCTTGTGAATACAGTTTTGCCCATTCCCATACCTCCCCGGTAAGCAACAACATCACCGCCACGAAGATTCTGAGCAAATTTCTGAGCAATATTCAAAGTATCGTTTTCACTACGAGATTCATAAATTTTCATATGAGCCAGCCTTTAAATTAGTACTTGAAAAAAAACAATAACACAGTTATAATGATATTATACTGTAAAATTATATAGGAAGTTTATTCATGACAAAGATTATATCACAAATCAAAAACTTTATCAAGGATACTGATAAATTTTTATTGTTTTTATGTGTCGCACTTTCTGCGTTCGGAATACTGCTTGTTTCAAGCGCAACGCATTCGGCAGACACTCTCTTTTCACGAGATGCAAAGGTTATGCTTCTTGCTGTCTCTGCAGGTATCCTCATGGCTCTTGTCATATCTGTAATAGATTATAACTTTATTGTACGACTATGGCCTGTAATCGGCATTGTATGCCTTTTATTCATGTTTTTGCTGATGATACCCGGTGTTGGCGTCGGTCCGTCAGAAAGAAGTGACGTTAAAACATGGATCAAGGTTGCACAGCTGGGTTCTTCGGTACTGTACTTTCAGCCGTCAGAGCTTGTAAAAATTGGTTTCATTATCACATTTTCAGTTCATCTTGATACCGTCAGTGATAACATAAACGCAATCAAAAACGTTCTGCTGTTATGTATTCACGGTGCTGTGCCTGTAATACTCGTCATTGTAACCGGTGACATGGGAAGTGCCCTTATCTTCCTTATCATTTTTGTCGTAATGCTCTTTTCGGCAGGAGTCAGCCTGAAGTACTTTCTGCTTGGCGGAATCTTTGTCGCCGCAGCTGTGCCGCTGATGTGGAATTTTGTAATGACAAGCATTCAGAAAGACAGAATTCTTGCATTGATTGAGCCTGATAAATATCCTGATATCATCTATCAGCAGGAAATGGGACTCAAAGCAATCCGTAACGGCGGAATGTTTGGAATGGGAGTTTTCAACGGCACTTACACACAGTCTGCAACAGCATCTGTACCCGAAAATGAAAACGATATGATATTTTCGGTTATCGGTGAGGAATTCGGTCTCGTAGGTTGTATTCTTACACTTATTGTTTTTGTAGTAATTGTAATTAGAATCGTTTCAATCGGAAAGAATTCAAGAGACAATACTGTTACACTTATATGCAGCGGTGTTGCTTCAATGGTTGCTGCGCAGGTTATGGTCAACATCGGAATGTGTCTTGAATTGATGCCGGTTATCGGTATCACCCTTCCCTTCCTTAGTGCCGGCGGTTCATCAAATCTTTGTATTTACATTGCTGTAGGACTTATTCTCAGCCTGAGAAGACATACTCTTGAGCGTGACATTGTAAACTTCAGGTACAAAAATATCAGTACACCATTTGACTAAAAAAAATCGGGGCTTGAAAAAGCCCCGATTTGCTTATATATTGAAATATTTTTCAACGAATTCAAATACTGCCGGATAGTAAATCTCAGGATGAACTTCATGTGACTCAGCATGCATAGCGTCAGGCACTGAAAGCTTCTGCTTCTCTGCTGTACATGCATCATATACCTTATCAAGCATTGAATAAGGAACAAATGCGTCCTTTTCACCATGAATAAACAATGTAGGTGTTTTAGAATGAGCAACAGCCTTGAGGGGTGAACACTTCTTGAAATCAAAGTTACCTCTGAGCTTTGATACTGTATTTGCAGCATAAAGGAAAGGAAAAGCCGGAAGATGATATGTCACATTCATCTCATTTTTGAAAACATCCCAAGCTGATGTATAACCGCAGTCGGCAATTGCACATTTTATATTAGGAACAAGATCATCCTCACCGGTAAGCATCATTGTGGTTGCGCTGCCCATTGAAACACCAAGAACTACGATTTTTGCGTTATTATCAAGAGATGCAATATACTCTGCCCACTCCTTGACATAAATCTTGTCATGATAACCCATTGAGCAATAATTTGACTGATCGAGACCGAAACTGATCATATAAGGCATAAGTACATTATAACCCTGCTTGTAAAAGTGGAATGCCTGATCTGCCTGTGCTCTGGGACAGCTTGTATATCCGTGAACGACAATTGCCCATTTATCAGTATATTCCTTATGCATAAAGATATGACTGTGCATTTCCTTACCGTAAGAATTCACAACAACTGTATCATCAGGATTTACAGCAACAAACCATGAATCGGAATCCACCTGACTTTCAGGGCTTCCGTAATAATCATGAAGCTCCTGAGTAACCTCACGGCGTACATTCTTACCCTGAGTGAATTTTTTATTGAGAATAACACCGTAAATAGCGTCACCCATTGCAAGATATGCAGCAGAAGCAACTGCAGCTGTTTTTATAATAGCTTTAAGTTTAATTCCCATAATATCATTCTCCGAAAATTTATATTTTTATTATACAGTATATAATCTTAAAAATCAACAATTGCTTTCAATTTATTTATCATATTTACCTTGCACATATACGATTTTAATGCTATAATAATTCTGTATATTATTATAAAGGAGAATTATCCATGTCATCAGATTTTGTCTTCAGAAAAGCCGCATTCGGCGGTTTCAACAGAGACGATGTTATTTCATACATCAACGAAGCTAAAATCAACGAAGCTAAACTTGAAACAGAAAAAAATATTGCAGAAAAAAGAGCAGAAGAGCTTGCAGATGAAATCGAGGCACTTAAAGCAAAAATAAATGAGCTTACTTCAGAAAATGATGCAAAAATCAACGAATTGATTGAAAATCATAATTCGGAAATTGAAAGTCTGAAAGTGGAATACGAGGAAAAACTGCAGAATTGTATACTTGCAGACCGCACTGCTGAAGAAAAAATCGGAACAGCAATGATCGATGTCAGAAGATATGCAGACCTTCTTATGGATTCTTCAAATACCAACACCAAAGCCGGTAAGGAGGCTGCTGCGTTTGTAAAGCAGAAGCTTGATTCTGCAAAATGGTTTATAGAGGCTATAAAGCAGAGACAGAATACTTTGCGTAATACCATGAATGCCATTATAGATTTTCAGAGGGATTATTTCATGGATGGAGATGAGACCAAGCTGAAGCCTATGGTCCTAAAGAATATTGCTGAAAAAACAGGTTTGGATATCTCTACAATATCACGTGTTGTAAACTGCAAGTATATACAAACACATTTTGGAATTTATCCTCTTAAATATTTCTTCTCTGAGGGGCTTATGACAGAGGGTGGGGAGGAGGTTTCCACCAGGGAGATAAAGATGATTCTTCAGGAGAGCGTAGATGCTGAAGATAAGATCAAACCTCTTACAGATGAGGAACTTGTGGAGGTATTGAATAAAAAGGGATATAAAGTTGCCCGACGCACTGTAGCTAAGTACAGGGAACAACTGAATATCCCAATAGCAAGGCTCAGAAAAGAGCTATAGTTTGGTGCCGTAGGCCAGATCGCCAGCGTCTCCCAATCCGGGTACAATATAAGATTTGTTGGTAAGCTCCTGGTCAATGGCAGCAACCCATAAGGTTACCTTTTTATGAGGAAGCTGTTTGGACAGGTATCCCAAACTCTCTTCGCTGGCAATAGGACAGACAATATGTGTGTGGGCAGGTTCTCCCTGTTCACACAATTTATTATATGCCAGTACCAATGATGATCCGGTGGCAAGCATAGTATCTGCAATTATAAGGGTTTTCCCTTCGGTTTTAGGAGAACTTACGTATTCTATCTGAATTGTAAACTTGTTGTCCTTTCCGTATTTGCGGTATGCTGCAATAAAGGCGTTCTGTGCTTTGTCAAAAAAGTTGAGGATGCCGTTGTGCAGAGGAAGACCTGCCCTTAAGATAGTTGCCAGAATAAGATTCTCTTCTGGGATAGAGCAGTTGGCAATACCAAGAGGGGTAGTAACCTCTTTAACGGTGTAATTGAGGGTTTTGCTTATCTCGTATGCAAAAATTTCTCCTATACGCTCAAGATTTCTTCTGAAGCGGAGGCTGTCTTTCTGAATTTTCTTGTCCCTTATTTCTGCTATAAAGCGGTTTAGGATAGAGTTGTTTTCTCCAAGATTGATAACTCTCATAGCTTTCCTGTGTTAGATGCCTATAAAGATACGAAATAAATGTTGAAATATTCAACCATTACAACAATCCTTCATCTGCAAAACTGAAATAGTCATCACCAGCAACAATCAAGTGGTCTATAAGTTCAATGTCGCACATCTGGGCTCCCTTGCGCAATTTGGCTGTCATAGCCTTGTCTGCCTCACCTGCACTTTTGTTTCCCGACGGGTGGTTATGAACCAGAATGATATGGCATGAATTCCTTGCCAAAGCCATCTTTATCACCACCCTTATATCTACAGAAGTGGTATCGAGCCCGCCAGTGGATACCCGCTGTTTTCCTATGAGTCTGTTGCTTTTGTTCAGGAACAGTACCCAGCACTCCTCATAAGGGAGATCCCGGAGCATTGGTACAACAATGGCTGCTGCCATATTGGAAGAGTAAATTTGTTTGAATTGTGGTGCGCTGGAAATCTCGCACCTTCTGGCCAGTTCAAAGGCGGCCAGTATTGAGAGGGCCTTCCCTGGCCCTACGCCTCTGAATTTCTTAAGATCATCATAAGTGAACTTCTTCAGATTATGAAGTGAGTTCCCTGCTTCCCTGAGAATTTTTCTGCTCAGGTCAATAGCATTTTCATCCTTGTTGCCGGCTCTGATAAGAATTGCCAACAACTCCGCGTCACTCAGGCTTCCTGCCCCACGCTCAATAAACTTTTCTCTGGGCCTTTCATCTGCGGCCCAATCCTGAATTGTGAATCTCTCTCTCATGTGCATATAAAAATAAAACTTCCCAAAGATTGGGAAGTTTTATCTTTATCTCAACAATTAGAGTAAATTTACGCTAGTTTGTTAACATAAACAGCAAGACCGCTCTTAAGGTTAGCAGCTTTGTTGCTGTGGATAATGTTCTTTTTAGCTAGTTTGTCCAACATAGCAGCAACTTTAGGCATTAGAGCCAAAGCAGCCTCTTTGTCAGTTGTGTTGCGCAATGCTTTGATAGCATTACGTGTTGTTTTTGCATAATAACGATTATGCAATCTACGCTTCGCATTCTGGCGA
>JAFYUD010000253.1 GCA_017549665.1 Clostridia bacterium
ACGGCAAGCTTGAACTCACTTTTAAACATACATCTGTTGACGAAGACAATGGTTGGCATGTAAGAACATATTATTATGATGGAAATGAATATGTTGAACTCAGCTATACTGCAATAAGATTGCTTGGAAGCGAAACGGTCAAACTTCCGACAGTAGGAATGATAAGCGGCGGAGAATACTATATTGTAGTCAACGATTGGTGGGGCGATTGTTCCGTAGGTACTGAATATACAATTGAAAACAAGTTTACATCAACTGAATATTACGAAAAGGAAACAAATGACAGTTGGTCAACTTCGACTAAAACAGAATTGAATCAGACATATGGCGGAACGATAAACAGAGAAAATGATTATGATTATTACAAGATAGTTGCAGAAGAAAACGGCAAGCTTGAATTCACTTTTAAACATACATCTGCTGACAAAGACAATGGTTGGCATATAAGAACATATTATTACAACGGTGATAAGTATGAAGAACTGAGTTATACAGAAATTGAATTACTTGGTGATGAAATTATTGAACTTCCGACAGTGGGAATGATAAGCGGTGGCAAATATTATATCGTAGTCAGCGATTGGTGGAATGGTCATTCAATAGGTTATGATTACGTAATAGAGAACAAATTTATTCCTGACGGATACATTGAAGAACCCACAACCGAACCTGCTCAGCCCACTGAGCCTACCACCGAGCCAACCGCCAAACCCACCGAGCCAACAACCGAACCCTCAACGGTAAAGCCGACTGAGCCTATCACCAAGCCTACCGAGCCTACACCCCAGCCCACAACCAAACCCACCGAACCGACAACTGAACCTGCTCAGCCTACTACTAAGCCTACTGAGCCTACAACTCAGCCGACTACAAAGCCTGTGACAACCCTGCTTGCTGCTGTCGTAAAGGTAAAAACTCCTTCACAGAGCACAGTTAGCTACGGCGACAGCATAATTCTTCATGCAGAGGTTAAGAATCTTCCTGATGGCGCAGAAATTGTATGGTCGGCAAATAATGCAAACTTCAAAATTGTTTCAACTTCCGCTGACGGTATGTCTTGTACCGTAACTCCCGTTTCGAGCGGCGACACGGTATTTACCGCTACAGTTGTTGATAAAGACGGTAAGGAAATCGCAAACGATGAGCAGATAATGAATTCAAAAGCAGGTATCTGGCAGAAGATTATTGCATTCTTCAAAAATCTTTTCGGTTTAACAAAGGTTATTCCCGAATTTATTAAATTTTAACGATTACGGCGGGATATATATATCCCGCCGTAATTTTTATACTAAACAACACCAATACTAACACGGAATTATATATCAGTAAAACAAACAAAAATCCCTGCTCTCGGATGAGAACAGGGATTTAAAATTCTTATTTAATTCCAAGGAGTGTAAGCACTGCAAACAATCCGAAAAGCAGAATTAAAAAGGTAATCATCTTATTTCATTGCCTCTTCAACAGCAACTGCGCAAGCAACGGTCATACCAACCATGGGGTTGTTACCTGCGCCGATAAGACCCATCATTTCAACGTGAGCGGGAACTGATGATGAACCTGCGAACTGTGCGTCTGAGTGCATACGGCCCATTGTATCTGTCATACCGTAGGAAGCGGGACCTGCTGCCATGTTATCGGGATGAAGAGTACGGCCTGTGCCGCCGCCTGATGCAACTGAGAAGTAGTTAACACCGTTTTCGTTGCACCACTTCTTGTATGTGCCTGCAACGGGATGCTGGAATCTTGTGGGGTTAGTTGAGTTACCTGTGATGGAAACGCCAACGTTTTCGAGCTTCATGATAGCAACGCCTTCGGGAACGTTGTCTGCACCGTAGCACTTAACCTTTGCTCTGTCGCCTGTTGAATATGCTTTTTCTTCAACAACTGTAACAGTTTCAGCATAGGGATCGAACTCTGTCTTGCAGTATGTGAAGCCGTTGATTCTCGAGATGATCATAGCAGCGTCCTTGCCGAGACCGTTAAGGATAACGCGAAGGGGCTTAACTCTTACCTTGTTAGCGTTAAGAGCGATTTTGATAGCGCCTTCAGCAGCTGCGAATGATTCGTGACCTGCGAGGAAGCAGAAGCATTCTGTTTCTTCGGAGAGGAGCATCTTGCCGAGGTTACCGTGGCCGATACCAACCTTTCTGTTGTCAGCAACTGAACCGGGGATGCAGAATGACTGGAGACCGATACCGATAGCTGCTGCTGCGTCTGCAGCCTTTGTGCAGCCTGTCTTGATAGCGATAGCGCAGCCTACAGTGTATGCCCAAACAGCGTTTTCAAAGCAGATGGGCTGAGTTTCTCTTACTATCTTGTCGCAATCGACGCCCTTTGCAAGAGTGATTTCCTTGCATTCTTCGATTGAAGAAATGCCGTATTCTTTAAGACAAGCATTGATCTGGTCAATACGTCTTTCGTAGCTTTCAAATAATGCCATTATTCTTTACCTCCTGCAATTATTCTTTTCTGGGATCGATGTACTTAGCAGCATCTGCGAATCTGCCGTAAGTGCCGATTGCCTTGTTGTATGCGTCGTTGGGAGTGTCGCCCTTCTTGATGAAGTCAGTCATCTTGCCGAGTGAAACGAATTCGTAGCCGATAACCTGATTGTCTTCGTCAAGAGCAAGTCTTGTAACATAGCCTTCAGCCATTTCAAGATAACGAACGCCCTTAACTTTTGTGCCGTACATTGTACCAACCTGTGAGCGGAGACCCTTACCAAGGTCTTCAAGACCTGCACCGACTGAAAGACCGTCATCCGAGAAAGCGGACTGTGAGCGGCCGTAAACAATCTGGAGGAAGAGCTCTCTCATAGCTGTGTTGATAGCATCGCAAACGAGGTCTGTGTTGAGAGCTTCGAGGATTGTCTTACCGGGGAGGATTTCAGCAGCCATAGCAGCTGAGTGAGTCATACCCGAGCAACCGATTGTTTCAACAAGAGCTTCTTCGATGATACCGTTTTTAACGTTGAGTGAAAGCTTGCAAGCGCCCTGCTGGGGAGCACACCAGCCAACACCGTGTGTGAAAGCGGAAATATCCTTGA
>JAFYUD010000254.1 GCA_017549665.1 Clostridia bacterium
CAGAACATTTGGTTCAGTCGTTGTTACAGAAATCAACGAATAATATTCGTTAATTCTAAGTGAATTTAAGGGTGTCGAGAAATCGACACCCGTTTTTTTTGCATTAAAAAAGAGAAGCTCTGAAACTGAAGCTTCTCCTTTTGCGTTATTTAATTGAAGTGACTGTATACCCTTCATTTTCGATGAGTGTTTTTAATTCATCATCTGCAATTTCTTTTGACAGTGTAATATATGCACATTTGTCTTCGAGGCTGACTGTTGCTTCAACACCATCAATGGCATTAAGCACTTTGTCAACTCTTCCTGTACAGTGGTGGCACATCATTCCGTCAATATAAATTGTTTTTTTCATTTCAAAAGTCCTTTCTGTATTATTTTCAGCAATTGTCTCAGTTGCTGATTTTTTTAATTTTGTAAACTTGAGTCTCAGAGCATTTGTAACAACACAAACCGAGCTGAAGCTCATGCAGGCAGCACCAATCATGGGATTGAGACTTATACCGAAGGGGATAAGCAACACACCGGCTGCAAGAGGAATTCCGAGTGTATTATAGAAAAAGGCCCAGAAAAGATTCTGTTTGATGTTTCTCATAACGGCCTTGCTCAATTTAATCGCATTGACCGCATCATTCAGGTCACTTCTCATAAGCACAATATCAGCAGATTCAATTGCAATATCAGTGCCGGCACCGATTGCGATTCCCACATCTGCACGTGTAAGGGCAGGAGCATCATTGATGCCGTCTCCAATCATCGCAACCTTCTTGTTTTCTTTCTGTAATGCATGAATCACTGCTTCTTTTTCATCGGGAAGTACATCTGAAATCACATTTTCGATTTTTGCACGGGATGCGATGTAAGAGGCTGTTTTTTTGTTATCACCTGTAAGCATTATAACTTCTATACCCATGTTTCTGAATTGTCTTACAGCTTCAGCACTGCCTGATTTTATTGTGTCTGCAAGTGCAATTATTCCGAGAAGCTTATTGTCACGGGCAAAATATAACGGAGTTTTTCCCTGCTGAGC
This sequence comes from Clostridia bacterium, assembly GCA_017549665.1. The sequence continues at coordinate 1,028 of JAFYUD010000254.1, forward strand.
CATTTTGTCTGCATGGAATGAAAAACTGCTTATATCAATATTATTGTCTGCCATCATCTGTGCATTTCCTGCCAGAATAACAGATTCATCAGCTTTTACTCTGATTCCCCGGCCGGGAATTGCTTCAAAATCAGAAGTATTTACAGTATTGATATTTTTATTTTCAGCATAGCTTACAATTGCTACTGAAAGGGGGTGCTCTGACATTTTTTCTGCAGATGCAGCAATAGTGAGCAATTCATTATGACTGATATTCTCAGCTGTAATTACATCTGTAACAGAGGGCTTTCCTTCAGTGACAGTGCCTGTTTTGTCAAGGACTACCGTGTCGATTCTGTGTGCAGTTTCAAGGCTTTCTGCTGATTTTATAAGGATTCCGTTTGATGCACCCTTGCCGGTCCCTACCATAATTGCCGTAGGTGTTGCAAGTCCCAGTGCGCATGGACAGGATATAACAAGTACGGAAATTGCAAGCTCCAGTGCAGTGCCGAAATCTTTTCTTATTATCATCCATGTAATGAAAGTAATAAGAGATATGATCATTACTACGGGGACAAATATTCCGCTGACCTTGTCTGCAAGTTTCGCAATCGGAGCTTTTGAAGATGAAGCTTCTTCAACAAGTCTCAGGATTTTTGAAAGTGTCGTGTCTTCACCGACTTTTTCGGCAGTGAATTTTATAAACCCGCTTTTGTTTATAGTTCCTCCGGTAACTTTGTCGCCGATATTCTTATCAACAGGTATACTTTCGCCTGTTATTGCAGATTCGTCAATAACAGCATTTCCGTATATAATCGCACCGTCTACGGGAATGCTCTGCCCTGAACGGACAATTATAATATCACCGGTTGTAAGTTCATTTGTCTTAATCGTGTATTCCTTGCCGTCTCGTTCAACAGATGCAGTATCAGGAGCCAATTCCATAAGCTTTGTAATAGCATCGGAAGTCTTTTTCTTTGATTTTGCCTCGAAAAATTTTCCCAATGTAATCAATGTGAGAATCATTGCACCTGATTCAAAATAGAGATTGTGCATAAATTCCGAGGCTGTCTGTGTGTCACCTGAACCAAGAGCGCTGCCTATTGCAAACACTGAATAAATTCCGTATACAATAGCCGCAAGAGAGCCTGTCGCCACAAGAGTATCCATATTCGGCGACCTTCTGAAAAGTGATTTGAAGCCGTTTATATAGTATTTTCTGTTGAAATAAATGATCGGTAATGTCAGCAGAAACTGAATGAATGCAAAAGCCACACCGTTTTCTGTACCTGACAGAAAAGAGGGAAGAGGCAGAGAAATCATGTGTCCCATTGCAATGTACATAAGAGGAATCAGACAACTGAAAGATACTATAAGCCGTATCTTCATTTCTCTTAAATCGTCGGTTTTTGTTTTTATACTTACTGTTTTTTTATTCCCGTCAACAGAAGCACCGTATCCTGCTGCATTTACGGCTGAAATAATGTCATTTTCACTTAAAATGCTGTTGTCATATGACACTGTCATTGAGTTTGTCAGCAGATTTACCTGACAGTCAGAGATACCGTCAAGCCTTCTGACACTTCTGTCAACTGCAGCGCTGCAGGCAGAACAGGACATTCCCGTGATGTTGAATTTCTGTGTCATTGTGTCACCTACTTGAGTTTTTTTATAAGCTCCATTGTCTCGCCGATGATGTTTTCGTCATTTTTTCTTATTTTTTCACTGACGCAGGTGCTCATATGGTCCTCGAGAATAATGTATCCGAGATTTTCAAGCGCTTTTTCTGCGGCAGAAATCTGAATGAGAATATCACCGCAGTAACGGTCATCGTCAAGCATTTTTTTTATTCCGCCCAGCTGACCGATGATTCTGTTTATTCTGTTTTCTAAGCTTTTTTTGCATTCATCACTTCTTGGTGTGTCCTTGTGACGATTGCACTGACAAGTGTTATTCATATTTATCACCTGATAAAAGTATATACCCCCATAGGGTATATTGTCAATAGTAATATAAGTTTGCATTGTGAATTTTTACCTAAAAAATTATTAAATTCTTGACTTATAAATGTTTATATTTTATAATTATTTTAAAAATATAAGCGAAAGAGGTAATTTTATGAAACTGCCTGATTATCATAAACGACTTTCCGATCTTCATATCGGAACAGAAATGCCCAGAGCATATTTCATTCCTTTTGAAAACAAGGAAAAAGCACTTGCAGGTGACAGAAATACATCTGAATATCTGCTGAATCTCTGCGGAGACTGGAAATTCCTGTTCTGGAAGAGCTTTGAGGATATTGACTGTGAATTTTTTGCATCTGATTTCGATGCTTCATCTTATGATGAAGAAAAAGTTCCCGGCTGCTTCCAGCTTTATAAAAACGGAAAGTATGACAACCCTCTTTATTCAAACCTGATGTATCCTTTTCCCACTGACCCTCCTTTTGTGCCTGATGAAAATCCCTGCGGTGCATATATCAGAGATTTTTATGTCAGTGACGAAATGCTTGGTAAAGAAAACATTATCACATTTGAAGGTGTATCATCATGCTTCTATGTGTGGGTGAACGGTGAATTCGTAGGTTACAGCCAGGTAAGCCACTGTACAAGCGAATTCAATATAACAGATAAGCTTCGTAAGGGTAACAACCGTATCGCAGTGCTTGTTGTAAAATGGTGCGACGGTACATATCTTGAGGATCAGGACTGCTTCAGATTTTCAGGAATTTTCAGAGAGGTTTATCTTCTTTCAAGAAATAAGAACTACATAAAGGATATCGAAGTCAGACAGGAGTTTGACGATGATTTTGCTGCTGCCGTACTTAATGTAAAGCTTACCGTAAACGGTCAGACTGATGTTGCTTATGAGCTTTATTCTCCCGACGGAGAAATTGTTGCTTCAGGAAACGGCAGTGAAAGCTTCAGCATTTCAATTGCTTCTCCCGTTATGTGGAATGACGAAGTGCCTGCTGTTTATAAGCTTATTATTTATGCTGAAGGTGAAGTTATTCCCGTGCTGACAGCACTTTGCAAGAAGGAGATAAAGGATAAGAAATTCCTTATCAACGGCAAGGCTGTGAAGCTCAGAGGTATAAACCGTCACGATTCTTCACCCGATAACGGATACACCGTTACACTTGAGGAAATGAAGAAAGACCTTATGCTTTTCAAGTCGGCAAATGTCAACGCAATCAGAACATCTCATTACCCCAATGATCCCAGATTCCTTGAGCTTTGTGATATTTACGGCTTTTATGTGATTGATGAAGCTGATATCGAAACTCACGGTATGGGTTACAACACAAGAGATGACTGGGACTGGATGCGCTGGTCAATGCTTTCAACTGTACCTGAGTGGAAGGAAGCTTATGTTGACCGTGCTGCACGTCTTTATGAGCGTGACAAGAATCACGGCAGTGTTGTCATGTGGTCACTTGGTAACGAAAGCGGCTGCGGTGTGAATCATCGTGCTATGAGAGAATATATCAAGTCACGTGATGCAGGTGCAATCGTTCACTACGAAAATGCACACCTTGAATTCAAGG
>JAFYUD010000255.1 GCA_017549665.1 Clostridia bacterium
CACGTGAAACATTGCAGCAGAATTTTCAAGAAGTTCTTTTGAAATAAACATATTATTTCTCCCGTATTTATTTTTCTTTTAAAGAATTATATTTCATCTTATATATAGATTTTAATATTATATTTATCTTTTGTCAAGTTTAATAATTTACATATAAAATATATTCAATAATTGGCGTCAAAATGCTTGAATTTATCTGTAAACAGTGTTATAATATTTCAGAATGGTATTATAGTGCCTACAAGGCTTATACAATCAATTTTTGCAGAAAATAATATAAAATCATTACATACCTAAAAGCCCTTTTTACAGATATTCAGAAAGGATAATTTAAAATGGAATCATTTGCAGAAGTATGGGATCAGGTGCTCGAGTACTGCAAAAGTATAATGTCCGAAACCACTTTTAAGACATGGATATATAAAATTGAAAATCCCGAATTCACAGACGGTAAAGTTATAATAACATCTCCGTCATCCTTCAGAAATACAATTCTCAAGGATAAGTTCAGCGGTGTTCTTAAAGAAGCTTTCGAAGCAGTTCTCGGATTTGATCTTTCAATCGAATTCAGAGTAGAAGAAGAAAACAGCGATCAGGAAATCCCCGTTCAGGAATCAGAACCTGAACCCAGAAGTAAAGACCCTTACAGCAGCTTCAGTTTTGATAATTTCATCGTAGGATCGTCAAATAAGCTTGCTCACGCAGCTTCATGGAGAGTTGCAACAGCACCCATCGGTGCAGTATATAATCCTCTTTTCATTTACGGCCATTCAGGTCTCGGTAAGACACATCTTATGATGGCTATAAGAAATGAATTAAAAATCAGAAATAAGGGTATAAATATCGTATACACAACAAGTGAGAATTTCCTTAACGAATTCATATCCTGTATGGCTACGAAAAATAACAAACCCTTCAGAGAAAAATACAGAAGCGCTGATGCCCTTTTCATTGATGACATTCAGTTCATCAAAAACAAGGAATCAACTCAGGAAGAATTTTTCCACACATTCAATGACCTCATCAATTCAGGAAAACAGATCGTAATAACATCTGACCGTCCTCCCAAAGAAATTGAAGGTCTTGACGAGCGTATCAGAACAAGATTCGAAAGCGGTCTTATTGCTGATATCCAGCCTCCTGATATTGAAACACGTACAGCTATTATCATCAGAAAAGCTCAGGAAAGCAAGCTTGAGCTTTCAAAACAGATGATAAACTACATAGCAGAAAAAATAAAGGACAATATCAGACAGATTGAAGGTACAATCAATAAAATCTCCGCAATGCAGACACTTTACGGCATTGAGCCTACAATGGGAAGCATTCAGCAGATTATACACGATATTGAAACAGATAACAGACCTGTTTCAGCTCTTGTTGATGAAATTATCGAAAGCGTGGCTGATAAATACGACCTGACCCGCTCAGACGTAGTTTCAGATAAGAGAAATGCAAATATCTCGCTTGCCAGAAATGTTGCAATGTACGTTATCAGAGAGGTCACCGGACTCTCCCTTGAAAACATCGGTAATAAATTCGGCGGCAAAAAGCATTCAACAGTTAAACACTCAATCGGCACTGTTGAAGAGCGAATGATGAGAGATATAGCGTTCAAAAATACCGTTTACAATATAATAAAACAGTTTAAAAACAGCTGACAAGTTTTGAACAAGTTTTTGTTTTTGAACATCGGGTTTTGAACATTTTGAACATTAAATTATAATTCTTTTTAAGAATTAAAGTTATAAACAGGAAAAAATACCTGTTTTAAACATTAAAATAACACCTTTAAACAAGGTATATCAACACTTTTTACGGTTTTGCACAGTTTGAACATCCTCTACTTCTATTACTACTATAATAAGTAAAGTTATGTAATGTAAGCGATGAAAAAACCGAAACTCTTTAAGAAGGGAGATGTGCGTTTCTTCTGAGTTGAAGAAAACGCATTTGCGACTTGAAATGAAAATTATCTGCAACACTTCAATTCTTGCGGAAGCCGCTATGAATGTACAGATGGCTGTTATGACAAAGACAGCAATGCCTATACTTGAGGGTATTCTCTTTACTACCACAGAAAACGGAATAAAGCTTACAGGTTATGACCTTGAAATAGGTATTGAAACAAATATTGAAGCTGATGTTATTGAGGAAGGCTCTGTTATCCTTAATGCAAAGACTTTCTGCGACATTATAAAGCATATCCCTTATGATAAAGTAATATTTGAAACAGATGAAAAGCTGCAGTGTAAGATTTACTGCGGTGATATTGAGTATTTTATGACAGGTATCAGCCCCAAGGATTATCCTGAGCTTCCTGTTATCATCAACGGTAAGAATATTGAAATCGGTCAGAAGGTCCTTAAGGATATGATTAAGAAGACTATTTTCTCTGTTGCCGTAAATGATGTAAGAGTTATTCATAAAGGTATCAAGTTTGAAATCAAGCCCGGCGAAATCAGACTTGTTGCTATCGATTCACACAGAATTGCTTTAAGAAAAGAATTTATAAATTATAACGGTGAAGAAGTTGCATTCGTTGTACCTGCAAAGACAATGGGTGAAATAATGAAGCTTATTCCCGATGATGATGAATATGTAAAGGTTGGTCTCGGAAGAAGACATATTCTTTTTGAAATAAATGGCTATACAATTATTTCAAGACTTCTTGAGGGTGAATTCATGAAGTATGAATCAATTATTCCTCAGAATTTCAATACAGTTATCAGAACAAAGTCAAAGGATATGATTGACTGTATCGAGCGTGTATCACTTATTATCACTGACAGATTCAAGGCTCCTCTTAAGATGGAATTCAGGGATAACGAGCTGAGAGTTTCAACTGCAACAGCACTGGGTACTGCAAACGATAAGATCGGGGTTTCAGTTGACGGAAATGATATTGAAATCGGTATTCAGTCAAGATATATTCTTGATGCTTTAAGAGCAGGCGAAGAGGACGAGGTACTTATGAACATGGTAAATCCTCTTTCACCCGTATGTATTGTCCCCACAACAGGCGATTCATTCCTTTATCTTATCCTTCCCGTAAGACTTTCATAAATTTATTCAAGAGTGTGTAAATATGAAAAAAGTAATAAAAGTCAAAGTTGTTAAAAAAGAAGAGCAGGTTATTAAAATCGACCCTCCTTTCATAAAGCTGGATGCACTTCTTAAACTCTGTGACATTGCACAGACAGGCGGTCATGCTAAAATCCTTATTCAGGACGGACTTGTAGAGGTAAACGGCGAAGTCTGTGACCAGAGAGGAAGAAAAATCAAACCGGGTGACAGTATAAGATTTGAAAATACTGTCTGGAATGTTGAAGAAAAATGAATGTAACAAGGCTTCATGTAAGCAATTTCAGAAATATCGGCAATATTGAGCTTTATCCTGATAAAGGAATCAATATAATTTTCGGTGAAAATGCTCAGGGAAAGACAAATCTGCTTGAAAGTATATGGCTTTTCAGCGGATTCAGGTCTTTCAGAGGCTCAAAGGATAATGAGCTTATCAGATTCGGTGAGGATTTTCTGAGAAATGATATTGATTTTTACGGAGCGGGAAGAGATCAGAATGTAAGACTTA
>JAFYUD010000256.1 GCA_017549665.1 Clostridia bacterium
GTAGTAATGAATATACTTCTGACGAACAACGCCCACTTGATCACAACTACGTTGAAACAAAAAAAGAAAAAACATGTACTGAAGACGGATATATTCAGATTACCTGTTCCAGATGCGGTGAATATCACATAACAGTATTCAACAAAACAGGGCATTCATGGGACAACGGCACAGCAACAAAATCCCCCACAACAGCAGAGGACGGAATTTACACTTATACCTGTATAAAATGTGGCGCTACAAAGGATGACAAAATTCCGAAGCTCACAACAAACAAAGGCGATGTTAACCAGGACGGAAAAATCACTGCTTCAGATGCAAGACTTACACTGCGTGCAGCAGCCGGACTTGAAACGCTTTCAGCTGAAAAAAAATCAATTGCCGATATAGATACTAACGGCAAGATAACCGCTTCTGATGCAAGAAAAATTCTCAGAATCGCAGCAGGATTAGACGAAGCAGAATCAAATACAACTACTGTTGACCTTTCAAAATATTGTGGAAGTTATTATGACGGAAATACAGAAAACGGCCCGTGTTATGTGTTTAATCTGATCATCGTTGACAAGAACACAAATGTAGCAACATTTGAAATTTATTATGTAGGTCCAAATCTTTCACCTCTTTATGAAACCGAAACCATGACAACGAGACTTGACAGCAATGGTTCGGCAAGATTTTCATGGACAGACTCCTGGGGTAATGAAGGTATCGGTACATTCACTGTCAGATTAGAAGTTTCTTGTTGGATAGATCTTGAAATGACTGTTACAAAAGAAGCTGAGACAAACAGAGCAACGCTTGCAACTGATGGAATAAAGCACCTTTATCCCGCATCAGTTTAAACATAGGCAAAAATCAAAAACATAATGCTTAATAAAAAAATGTTTTCTCAAAGAGGTGATAACAAACAGCAACCAAAGACAATCTGAATCACTAAAAAATTAAACCTGAAAGGACATTAACAATGAAAAAAATTTTAGCAATCATTCTCTCAATCGTTGCAGTTGCAACTCTTTTCACTGCTTGTTCTGATAACGACACTCAATCAAATAATGAGAACAATGAGCAAGTTAATCAGATCACACCATCTGACAATAACAATACAAACGATTCTGACATCAATAAAAATGAACCAACTGATTCAAACGGCAAAATTGTCAACGATGATGGTGAAACATTCAATGTTGACACCAACACAAAGGGAACTATAAACACAGATGCGGAAGGCATCGACAGCAACAAATTTATTCTCAACGATGTAACATATGAACTTCCATTTGCATCAGCAGAATTATTCAACAACGGATATTATATAAGTGAAAATTTAAGCTTTGAAGATGAATTTGATGCAAATGCAGCAACAAATCTCATCAGCTTCAACTTATCACATAACAACAAAACCAGTTATATAACTTTAACTCAGGTTTATAACGACTCTGACTCTTTTAAAACTCTCAAAGAATGTACAGTTTCTGCTTTCGACATTGATTTTTATTATGTTCATGAAGACGATAATTTTGTCATCCCCGGAGGCATTACAAAAGAAAGCACAGCCGCAAACATTTTAGAGATTTTCGGTGATCCAAATACAACAACTGAATTCGAAAACGGTTATAACCTTGATGATCAGCTTACATACAACAACCACAAAACTTCAAACATCAGTTACTCATTTACGTTTAATGAGAATGGCACATTGTACAGTATTCACATTGACTATTTAGGATTTGAAAGCTAAAAATAAAGACTGTCCTCACGGGCAGTCTTTTTTGTCATTCTGTTTTTATAACCTCGGTAACTGTCAGGACATTATCCTTCACTTTAAAGCGGATATCATAACCTGCGAATTCAACACCGAAAATTCTGTTTTTATCACCGATATATGACGGTCTCGGGTCAAGAGACAGCATTTTTACGGCAGCTGATCTCTTTTCTTCGGGAAGGATATTCAGAAGCTTTTCGGGAAATTCAACACCGATGATGTAATCCTTCGTAACGGAAGTGAAGCCGTCGGTGGCTTCGGGGATACAATCTGCTACGGGAACATACGGCTTGATATCATAAACAGGTGTTCCGTTCATCATGTCAATTCCTGAAACATACAGTACGGGTGAATCATCTTCATCAAGACTTATTTCCTCAAGCTTCACACATGATAAGCCTATATTATTCGGTCTGAAGGGTGAGCGTGTTGCAAACACGCCCATTCTCTTGTTTCCGCCAAGCCTCGGCGGCCTGACTGTCGGTGTCCACTCATCTCTGACCGCTTCGGAAAACTGCCAGAGAAGCCACACGTGAGAAAAATCCTCAAGTCCCCTGAACGCCTCTTCCCTTCTGTATTCGGGATCAAAGACTATTCTGCCCGTAAGCTCACTGCAGAGTCCGCTTTGTCTCGGCACTCCGAATTTTGTACTGAAGTCAGTGTATATTTTTCCTATGGGCTTCATTTTTTAAGAATATTTGCAACCATGAGTACAGCAGCCATGGTTTTTGAATCCATGATTTCACCATTCATAATCATTTCAACAAATTTGTCTATATGAATTTTTTCAACATCAAGAAATTCATCATCATCTGTATGAGCCTGACCGTAAACAAGATTTTTTGCCATATACAGATGAATAATCTCGTCAGTATAAGCAACAGAAGGATAAAGTCCGCCGATATAAGTAATATCAGCACTTTCAACACCTGTCTCCTCACTCAGTTCACGCTTTGCCGCTGTAAGAGGCTCTTCACCTATATCAAGCTTTCCTGCAGGAATTTCAATCGTTACTCTTCCGATTGGATAACGGTACTGTCTGACCACAATTATCTCATTTTCATCTGTCACGGGTACAACAGCAACTGCGCCCTGATGCTTTATATACTCTCTTGTGGATGTATTTCCGTTGGGAAGAGCCACAACATCATTATACACGTGAAGGAGCTTTCCGTCGAAAACATATTCCGAAGATACTTTTTTTTCAATAAGATTTTCGTCTTTCATAAAATCAACATCCCATTTTTATTTTTATTGATTATATCACATCTGATAAAAATAATCAATACGGCAGGGATGAGAACAAGCAGACATATTGTTTGTATAAACATACAAATATATTACATTTACTATTGACTTGTTTTCGCAATTTGTTTATAATTGACTATGTAATACTATATACGGAGGTATATTCAATGCTTGACAAATTACTTTCACTTCTTATGTCATTCATTCTTATGGTTCTGTCACTCTTCGGCGGCGGAACAGGACCTGCTCCTGATGAAGACATTGAGAACTCAGATGAAATCGTCATCTCAGATTTCAACTACACTATCAATGACGACTATTTTGCTTTTGAAAATGCAAAATACGGTAAAAATGCAACACGAAATGCATTTGACCTTTACATCCCCAGAACAAACTCAAAATGCACAATGGGTCTTGTGCTGTACATCCACGGCGGCGGCTGGATTCTCGGTGACAAGTCAAATTACACACAGATTGCAAAGCAGTACGCAATCGAAAACGGATATGCTTGTGCATCAATCAACTACAGCTACCTTTCAGCTGAAACAGATATGAATGATATCCTTGATGACATCACAGATGCTCTCAATGCTATCAAGCATGCAGGTTCACAAGTTGCTGTAACAATCGACAAAACAATCATGGTCGGTCATTCCGCAGGCGGTCACCTTTCACTTCTCTACTCTTACACAAGAGCTAAAGAAGCTCCCATTGCTCCTGCCGGCGTTGTAAGCTATGCAGGTCCTACAGACCTTTCTGCAGAAGAATACTGGACAACTGCAACTGATATCAAAGATAACTATTATGATGCTGTTCCCGACAAAAGCGGAAGAGATGCTCTTTCATACATCCTTTCATGTGCAACAGGTGAAGAAATCGAAAGCTATGAAGATGTTCAGACATATACAGAAGAGCTTCTTGCAATTTCTCCCGTAAGTTACAGCACAACAGCTGTTCCCACAATCATCGTTCACGGTCAGAGAGACGTTACTGTTCCTTACTCTAACGCAACAGAACTCAACGATCTCCTTGCAGCATCAAGCGTTGCTCGCAAGCTTGTAACATTACCCTCAGCAGGTCATGACCTTGAGCAGGATCTTACATACGTTGACGAATATGCAGACAAATATCTTACAAGCGTAAAGAATCTCATGGATGACTATGTATCTATGGAATTCACATATCTCCAGTATCCCGCAGAAGCTGTTAAGACTGTTGCTGCAAACGGAGTAACTGTAACAACTCTTACTTCAAGAGCAAACAAAAACAATAACGATGTTTACAAAGCATGTCAGGGTTACTCAGACGTAAACGGTGTCGTTATTTCTCCCTACTACTCAGCTGCAATCAACGGTCAGACAATTCCCGTTTATGCCGCAACAACTTATATCGGAGATACTGAAAAGGGTGCACTTCACTCATTCTCAGAAATCTATGTTACTCAGGAAGAAGCAAATAAAACTTTCGAAGTAGCAATCACAGGTAAATCAGTAAGCATTATGAATGCTGTATACATGACAACAGGCGAAAAGGTTGCAGCTACTGTAACAAACGGTACAATCAACGTCAAGCTTGCAGGCTACGGCATTTATACATTCCTTGTAAACAATGAAGCTCAGGAATACGCATACACACTCTTTGTCCGTGAAGAAATCGACGAAGAAGCTGAAATCGCAGCACTCAGAGCACAGGGTTATGCTGTTGAAGTATACGAAGGTCTTATTGAGTTCAACAAGGATTCTATTTTCTACTATGACATCACAGGTTCCGAGAACCGTGTTATCTACCTCAAAAAGGGTTCATATGTTACTGTTGCTAACAAACAGGATATCAGCAGCGATGCAGGACTTTACTCTGAAGGAACAGATGTTGCCGGCATCGGCGGACTCACAAGATATCCCCTTATCGGCGGTTCAGGTGTAAAGAATGTCAAGATTCTCGGTTACGGTACATTCGACTTTACAGACCTTGACAGAACAGAAAGAAAAGGTATTGTAATGTCATGGGGTAATAATATCGAAATCAGAGGTATCAAGCTTGTCAACGGTGCTGAATGGGCAATTCAGACATACAGAATCAACGGTCTTACAATCAAGGATGTTGACGTATTCGGTTACAGACAGAATTCAGACGCATTTGACATCTGTAACACTCAGAATGCAACAATCACAAACTGTTTCGCACGTTCCGGTGACGACCTCTTTGCAGTAAAGACACTCGGCGGTGA
>JAFYUD010000029.1 GCA_017549665.1 Clostridia bacterium
ATCTGAAGCTGACATTTCTGAATTCAACCTTACCGTTAAGCAGTCCGTCAGGCTCATTCTGAGTATTATCGGGTGCCTGCTCCTCCTCATCAAGAAGATCAAAAACTCTTTCTGCCGAAGCAAGAGAAGACTGAATATTGTTTATCATCTTTGAAATGTTTGTGATAGGTGCTGAGAACATTGATGAATATGAAAGGAATGCCTCAATCTGACCGAGTGAAAGTGTATTTGCAATCAATCTGCCTGTATTGAACCATGAGCCGATATAATAGCAGCCGCCGATAATGCAGACTGTTACATAGTTCAGATTCTTGAACAGTGTAAGAATGGGATTGAGAATACCTGCAATCATATTTGCAATAAAGCTGTTTTTCTTCAGATTCTCATTGATAAGCTTAAACTCTTCAATGGACTGCTTTTCATGATTGAAGATTCTTACAAGGCTGTGGCCTGAATACATTTCTTCAACGTGACCGTTCATCGCACCCATTGAGCTCCAGTAACGTGAGAACCATTTCTTTGAAATCTTTGAAACCTTATAAGCGATAGTTCCGCTGAACGGAACAAGGAATACGCAGGCAACGGTCATTATCATATTACCGCTTCTGAGCATCATATAAAGTGAACCTACAACCTGAATAACACCTGTAAGAACTGTAAGACAGCTGCCCTGAAGGTTACCCGAAACGTTTTCGATATCGTTTATGACACGGCTGATGATTTCACCCTTTGTGTTTTTGTCAAAGTAGCTCAGAGGAAGATTTGAAAGCTTTGCATTTACATCTTTTCTGAGATTGAAAACAAGCTTCTGAGTAATACCTGCACCGACAAACTGCTGAATGAAGGACATGATACCCAGTAATGCATAGAGGCTTCCGAGAATGAAAAGCTGATACATTATAGTTCCCGGCTCAGTAAAGCTGCCGAAATTTACAGGTGTGCCTGTGTTTACATAATTTTCAATGGCATGCTGTACACTGTCGATGATATCAGCAAGGTAATCGGGAGATATGACATTGATAATTGTATAGCCGATGGAAGACAGACAAAGCAGGATTGTAGAAAACCAGTAAGGCTTCAGCAATGAAACAAAACGTCTGGCTGTACCCTTTGCGTTACCGGGCTTTTTCTTTCCGTCGTCATTATTGTTGTACGCAGAATATTTATTCTCAAAATAAAGCTCGTCAACAGTGTTTTTGTTGTCCTTTACTTTTGCGTTGCTCATACTGCTTCCACCTCCTCATCATCGGAGATCTGTGAATCTACAATACTCTTATAGATCTCACAGTTTTCAAGCAATTCACTGTGTGTACCGATACCTACAGCCTTACCGTCATCCATTACGATGATTCTGTCTGCATTGATAACCGTACCTACACGCTGTGCGACGATTATGATATTTGTATCGGGAAGATTTTCCCTGAGAGATGCTCTGAGTCTTGCATCTGTTGCAAGATCAAGCGCTGAAAAGCTGTCGTCAAAAATACAGATTTCAGCATTTTTGACAATTGCACGGGCAATTGCAAGACGCTGCTTCTGACCGCCTGAATAGTTTTTACCTGCCTGAGAAACGAAGCTGTCAAGACCGTCAGCCATGCTGCTGACAAAGCTCTTTGCCTGAGCGATTTCAATTGCACGCCAGACTTCATCATCAGTAGCATCGGGATTACCGAATTTGATATTATCCCTGATTGTACCTGAGAAGAGATAGCTCTGCTGAGGAATATATGCAATACGGTTGTGAAGCTCGTTGAGTGACATATCTCTTACATCAACGCCGTCAACAAGCACCTGACCGCCCGTTACATCATAAAGACGGGGAATAAGATTGACAAGAGTTGATTTGCCGCAGCCTGTGACACCGATAACAGCAGTTACTTCACCGGGACGGGAAACAAAGCTGATATCGTGTACGGCATCTGTCTCCGTACGCTTTTTCTTTTCCTGCTTGTCTGCCTCCTCATGCATTTCGGGGAGCTTATCTTCTTTTGCCTTTTCCTTTTCTTTCTCTTCTTTCAGTTTTCTTGCAATAAACATTGCAAGTTTTGACTTCTTTTTACCGTCATCAACAGGCTTGTATCTGAAGGAAACATTTCTGAATTCAACCGTGCCTTTTACATTTTCATCAGGCATGACCGGATTTTCAGGGTCACTGATATCAGAAACTGCATCAAGAATTTCTGTTATACGCTTTGCTGATACAGATGCCTTGGGAATGCTTACAACAATTGCAAGCACTGTACCGAGTGCGGTAATGATAACTGCAAAATATGTGATAAACATGTACATATTGGGAATTGTTTCAAGTGATGTCTTGGGGTCAACACCCGGTGCTGTTGCATCAGTGACGCAGATGTACATGATGTAACAGATAAGGGAGTAAAGTCCAACAGTAAGAATGGGTATAAGTCCTGAAACAATTCTGTTTGCAACAAGGCTGATTCTTGTAAGCTTCTTATTTGTACCGTCAAAACGGCCGTCCTCATAATCTGTCTTATTGAAAGCTCTGACTACACGGATACCGCCGATTTTTCCTCTGAGAATAAAATTCAGATGGTCAAGAAGCTTCTGAATCTTCTGAAACATAGGTACAATACATATAATAAGAACAACTGCAATAACCAGTATGAAGGGTATTACCGACATAACAGTTTTAAGCAGTCCGGGACTTACGGAATATGCCATATAGAAGCCGCCGATAAGCATGATAGGTACGGGAAGTATTGACTTGAGTGAATTGAGAATAACATCATGCACCTGACGGACATCGTTTGTTGTTCGTGTCATAAGTGATGAAACACCGATTTTATCAACGTCACTCTGTGCAAGGTGTGAAACCTTTGTAAAGACCACATTACGGATATGCATAGCATAATTTACTGAGGTCTTTGTGGAAAAATAAGTATTGAGAAGAGATGCTACAACACCTGCAAGTGTAAGAAGCAGCATTATTCCGCCGTAACGGAGGATATTGTCCATATCACGGGAAATGATACCTTCACTCAATATGTACTTTGTGTAAACGGGAATCAGAATTTCCAGCACAGCAAACAGTGCAGAAAAAATGATTGACAACGTCAGCGTGCCCGTATAGGGCTTAAGCATTTTAAGAATTTTTCGCATATATTCACGTCCGTTAAGAAAAATTAAAAGCAACATGCCATAATTATATAAATTATAGCACATTGCTTTATATTATTCAAGTATATAATTATTATTCAAGCTCAAAAGCGCCTGTATAAAGCTGATAATACTTTCCTTTTTCACTTATAAGCTTTTCGTGATTGCCACGTTCGATGATTCTTCCCTGTTCAAGCACCATAATAACATCTGAATTCTTGACAGTTGAAAGTCTGTGAGCGATAACAAATACAGTTCTGCCCTTCATAAGTGCATCCATACCGCTCTGAACAATAGCTTCAGTTCTTGTATCGATTGAAGATGTAGCTTCATCAAGAATCATAACGGGAGGATCTGCGACAGCGGCACGGGCAATTGAAATAAGCTGTCTCTGTCCCTGTGAAAGACCGCTTCCGTCTCCTTCAAGAACAGTATTATACCCCTGAGGCAGCATTCTGATGAATCCGTCTGCATTTGCAAGCTTTGCCGCTGCAATACATTCTTCATCTGTCGCATCAAGCTTACCGTAACGGATATTATCCATAACCGTACCTGTAAAAAGGTTTACATCCTGAAGAACGATACCCATTGAACGGCGAAGGTCAGCCTTCTTTATCTTGTTTATATTGATACCGTCGTAACGGATTTTTCCGTCTGCAATATCATAAAAACGGTTGATAAGATTTGTGATTGTTGTTTTACCCGCACCTGTGGCACCTACAAAAGCAACCTTCTGACCGGGCTCGGCATAAAGTGAAACATTATGAAGAACTGTCTTACCCTCAATATAAGCAAAATCAACGTCGTCAAGCACAACATTACCTTTGAGAGGAACATATTCAACAGTGCCGTCAGAATGGGGATGCTTCCATGCCCACTCTCCTGTTCTTTTTTCACTTTCAATGATGTTGCCGTCTGCATCCCTTGCAGCATTTACAAGTGTTACATAACCATCATCAGCCTCAGGCTTTTCATCAATAAGACCGAAAATTCGCTCTGCACCTGCCATAGCCATTGCAATAGCATTTATCTGCTGAGAGACATGGGAAATAGGCTGAATAAAGCTTCTTGAAAGAGTAAGGAATGAAGCGATAGTACCGAGTGTAAGAGTACCCATACCGGTTATTGTAAGGTTCGCAAAGCCGTTGATTGCAAGAAGACCTCCGACAATTGCAAGGATAACGTAAAGAAGATAACCCATATTATTCATAACGGGGCCTACGATATTACCGTAGGTATTGGCTTTTTTCATATTATTGAAAAGCTCTTCATTGCGCTTATCAAATTCTTCCTTTGATTTATCTTCATAACAGAAAACCTTTACAACCTTCTGACCGTTGACCATTTCTTCAATATAGCCGTTTACGTCAGCAACGGATTTCTGCTGCTTGATGAAATACTTACTGCTCTTTCCTCCGATAAAACCCATTGTACGAAGTACTATAAAAAGGAAAACTATAACGATAAGTGTAAGCCATACACTCTGTCTGAGCATTGAGAAGAATACGGCAACGATTGTAACGATTGAAGAAATCGCCTGAGGCACAGACATGGCAAGCATCTGACGAAGACTGTCAGTATCATTTGTGTAATGGCTCATTACCTCGCCGAAATTGTGAGAATCGAAATATCTTACGGGCAGAGTCTGCATGTGTGTAAACATTGTATCTCTGATTTTCTTGAGAATACCCTGAGAAACAGAAGACATGATTCTGTTGTAAAGAAGTCCTGCAAGCGCACCGCCGAAATAAAGACATCCCATCTTGACAAGCACTATTGCAAGGTCACCGAAGCCTACGGGAGAAGCTTCACCCAATTCAAGCATCGGTGTGACATATCCGTCAATAAGTGTTTCAAGGAAAAGAGAAGCACCGACACTTGCGATTGCTGATGTAAAGATAAATATAACAACAAGGACAAGTCTGAGCTTATAATTTTTAAAGTAGGACAATACTCTTTTTACGGTTTCCTTATTGACCTTGACAGGCTTTCCTACCATGCCCTTGTTTCCTCTGCCGGGACCTGACGGAGGAGGACCTGCGTGTCTTGGTGCATTACTCATTGTCTTCGCCTCCCTTCACCTGAGATTCATATACTTCTCTGTAAATTGCACTGTTTTCCATAAGCTCCTGATGATTTCCGATGTCTGCAATCTTACCGTCATCAAGGACAATTATCTTGTCAGCATCCTGTACGGATGAAATACGCTGTGCAATTATGATTTTTGTTGTATCGGGGATTTCTTCCCTGAAAGCTTTTCTGATAAGTGCGTCAGTTTTTGTATCAACAGCACTTGTTGAGTCATCAAGAATGATGATTTTCGGCTTCTTCATAAGCGCTCTTGCAATACAGAGTCTCTGCTTCTGACCGCCTGAAACATTTGCGCCGCCCTGCTCAATCCATGTGTCATACTTATCCGGGAATTTTTCAATAAATTCATCAGCACAGGCAAGTGCGCACACTCGTGCGATTTCTTCGTCTGTTGCATCTTCTTTACCCCAACGGATATTATCCTTGATTGTGCCTGAGAAGAGAACATTTTTCTGAAGCACCATTGCAACTTCATTTCTGAGCGTCTCAAGGTCATAATCACGGACATCAACTCCGCCGACTCTGACACTGCCGTCAGTCACATCGTAAAGTCTGGGAATAAGCTGTACGAAGGTTGACTTTGATGAACCTGTGCCGCCGATAATACCGACAGTTTCACCGGATTTGATCTCAACACAGATATTGTCAAGACAATTCTTGTCTGCATTCTTTGAATATGAGAAATTGACATTTTCAAAAACAATTGAACCGTCTGTTACAGCAAAAACTGCGCCGTCCTTATTTGCGATATCGCTCTTTTCATCAAGGATTTCAACGATTCTTTCAGCACTTGCCTTTGACATTGTCATCATAACAAAAATCATTGAAAGGAACATAAGGCTTGAAAGCATCTGTGTCACATACATGAAAAGACTTGAAAGCTCACCTGTTGTAAGCTCTGTGCCACCGCTGTTTACAATCATTTTAGCACCGAACCATGACACAAGAATCATACATACATATATACTCATCTGCATAAGCGGTGAGTTGAATGCGATAAGCTTTTCCGCCTTTACGAAATTTCTGTAGATAATCTCAGAAATACCCTTGAATTTATTTGTTTCATAATCCTCACGGATAAATGATTTGACAACTCTGATACCGTGAAGATTCTCTTCAACAACACCGTTGAGCTTGTCGTATGTTTTGAAAACCTTTTTGAATACGGGATGAGCCTTGCTGATAATAAGACACAGTCCGAAAATAAGAAACGGTGCTACAACAAGGAATATAAGCGACATCTTAGGACTGATGGTCATAACAGCCGAAAAGCTGAACACAAACATCATGGGACTTCTGACAGCCATACGGATAATCATCATAAATGACTGCTGAACATTGTTTACGTCTGTTGTAAGTCTTGTTACGATACTTGCAGTTGAGAATTTATCAATATTTGAAAATGAGAAATTCTGAACATTGTGATACATATCATGTCTGAGATTCTTTGCAAAGCCAGAGCTTGCCGTTGCACAGGTCTTACCTGCAGCAACACCGAATGCAAAGGAAAGAATTGCAGAGAAAATCAGTGCAAGCCCCATTTTCAGAACAAAATTCATATTGTCTGCCTCGATACCGTTATCAATAAGCTGAGCCATAAGAAGCGGAATGACAGCTTCCATAATAACTTCACCAATAACAAGCGTAGGAGTCAGAATCGTGTCTCTTTTGTATTCTCTGATACATTTTGCAAGACGTTTTATCATAATTTTTTTCCTTCCTTTCTCGGCACAGGCACAGGAAACGGATCGACACCCATTTCATCAAGCGCTGTTTTCATATTATTTTTCATTCTTGTCACATATTCCATAAGCTGAGATTTTTCCTCGTCAGAAAATCCCTGCATCATAACACTTTCAAGCATATCATTATCCTTGTGCATGACACTGATAAGCTCACGTGAACGGTCGGTAAGCGTCAGCTTTTTCAGTCTTGCATCATGCTCAACCGCAGAGCGCTCCACAAGTCCCTTCTGCACCATAAGGTTTACGACCTTTGAAACAGTTGACCTTGTGATTCCGAAGGTTTCTTCAAGATCACGCTGATATACATCCCTGTGTGAATTATGATCAAGATAGCCTATAATCCAACCGTTTGTGCCTGTTACGGAGTCAACCATTTTCTTGTGGCTGTTACTGTCCATATACCGTCGGTTCATATTGGAAAGACAATGCAGCTCTCTTGCAATCTTCGGTTTATTTTCCAACCCTTCCACCTCTTTTTATATAATTGTTGAATATCAAACAATACGACATTCAACATTATACCATATGAAATTATATTGTCAATAAAGTTAATTATAAAAATAAAAATTATATTGACATAAATCATAAATAAGATTATATTATATTTAACATACAATATAAAGGATGTGTACCGGAAATGAAATGCAAATCATGTGGTGCCGATTATCCCGACAGCTCAGTTTTCTGTCCCGATTGCGGCGAAAAAAACGAAAATTATGTTCAGCAGCAGCCTGCAGGCACTGCTTCTGCGGATTTCAATCCCCAGCCTGCGCAGAATAATTACCAGCCTCCGTACAACGCTCAGCCTCAGCACAACGCTCAACCCCAGTACAACGGTCAGCCGCAGTACAACGGTCAGCCGCAGTATGACATTCAGCCGGCACAGATAAATCCC
>JAFYUD010000257.1 GCA_017549665.1 Clostridia bacterium
ATGGCAGTGCCCGTTTTTGCATCTGATGTTGACTATGCAATCACAAATCCCTATGCTGATGTTGAATGGGATGCTTATAACGCATATAAGGCAGACCTTCATTCACACACAAATGCTTCTGACGGTGATAACACTCTTGTAGAGATGGTTGAGCGTCATTATGAACTCGGTTTTGATATTCATGCTGTCAGTGACCACGGTACAGTAAACTACAGCTGGATCGAAAACAACAGCTATGATGCAACAATCAAGCTTATCATGATGGTTAAAGAGGGTAAATCTTCTATCGTTGTTCCCGGACTTGCAGATGTTGCAGCAAACGGCAAGAACTACAAAGTTGATACTGTTGACGGTGATGAGTATTACAGCCAGGAAGACGGCAAGGCTATGCTTCGTGTTCCTTTTGCAAATGAGCAGAATCCTACATCTCTCAATAATGCTCATGTAAATACATTCTTTGTTGATTTCGGTCACGGTCGTCTCGGCGGTACAAGTGATTATGAATCAGTTATCAGCGCAGTGGATGAACTCGGCGGTGTTTCCGTTATCAATCATCCCGGTGAATACACAAGCGCAAGAGACGAGCTTCTTACTGCTGAAGCATACGAAGAAGGCAAGTACGGCTACTATATTGATAAGTTTGAAAATCTTCTTGTAAACAATGACTCATGTCTTGGTATTGATATCAACTCAAAGGGTGACTCAAGAACACGTTTTGACAGAAAACTCTGGGATATCATGCTTTCAGACCTTGCTCCCGCAGGCAGAAATGTTTATGCTATCGCATCAACAGACGCACACAACCTTAAGATTGTTGATTCAGGTTATGTTGTAGCTCTCATGCCCGAGCTTACTTCTGCTGCTCTTAAGGATTGTCTTCTTTCAGGTAACTTCTTTGCTCAGAGCTGTTACGTAGGTAACGTTGATGAACTTCAGGCTTACTCAGCAGCACTTCTTGCTTCTGATGATGCAACAGCAAATGCAGTAGGTCAGGCAATGAAAGAAGTTGCAGACCAGAGCCTTGCAGAAATCGAAAACGGCGACAGCGGTTCACAGTACAGATTTGCTGAAGGTGCAACATGCGTTACAGTCAATGGAATCGCAGTAGACGATGCAGAAGATTCAATCACAGTAACAGCTGATGATGCTCTTTACATCCGTTGGATTTCAGACGGTAAGGTTGTAGCAGAAGGCGCAACAATTGACCTTGATGAGTGCGAAAACATCGGCAGCTACGTAAGAGCTGAAATCATCAGTGAAGGCGCAGTAACTTACACACAGGCATTCCTTCTTGAGTATGACGGTATGCCCGAGGCTGACATCAATGCAAACTTCAAGGACATTGATGCAGGTCTTCTCGGCTTTATCGACAATATCGTAAGAGCACTCGGTAAGGCAGTTTCTGTTATTGCAAAGCCTATTCTTGACACACTCGGAGTAGTCTGATAATTTATTTCACTGATGCTGAAAAAAGAATTTCAGCAATCAGCGGAAGAATGTATACAGCACCCATACATTCCCTGATTGAATGAAGTAGCGCTGTGTACATGGTAATGTCGTAATAAGGGTCTGAGCCGGTCTCAGACCTGATATAAAAGAAAATTGCGGATACGGCAAGGGTAGCAAGAAGCACCGTGCCGTATCTTATTATATATTTTGACACGGAAGTCATATTTTCGGAAATTATTTTAAAATCTTTTTTTATATTCATTGCAATCACCGTCCGTTTTGATTATAATTTAGAATACAGATGTCTTCAATGAATAAATGGTGGAAAAGGAGTATGAATATGGACACAAGACTCGGTGTTTCGTCAGCGTGTTATTATCCGCTTGAAACGGAAAAATCCCTTGAGCTTGCGGGGGAGTACGGCTTTAAGACCTGCGAGCTGTTTCTGAATTCTCCAAGTGAGCTTGAGGATTCCTTTGTTGATGATCTTAAACGTATAAGGGACAAGCATGAAATGAATATTGTTTCCGTACATCCTTTCCAGTCATTTGCAGAGTCATTTTATCTTTTCAGTAATTACGAGCGCAGATGGCATGACATTCTTCCGCTTTATGACAGAATGTTTAAAGTTACTTCAATGCTCGGTGCAGACGTTTTTGTTTTTCACGGCGCAAAAATCCCCGGCTCCATTGATGACGAAGAATACTGCAGACGTTTTCATCATCTGATTAAAATGGGTGCTGAGTACGGAGTGCGTGTGTGCCATGAAAATGTTGTCAAGCACAGAAGTGAAAGTCCTGCATATCTTAAAATGATGGCTGACTATATCGGTGAAGATTTCAAGGTTGTTTTTGATACCAAGCAGGCTTTCAGAGCAGGCTTCTGTTATGAAGATTTCTTTAAAGATTTAAGTGACAGAATTGTCCACATTCATATCAGTGACAGAAACAGTGACAAGGACTGTATTCCTCCACTGACAGGTGATTTTGATTTTGAAACCTTTTTCAGAAGAACAAAGGAAATCGGATATAACGGTAACTATATAATCGAATTGTACAGATGGAGCTACGATGAATATGATGATGTCCGTAAATCCTATGATAATGTGAAAAAACTTCTCACTACACTTTAAAATCAAATAAATAAGGAGCTGTGTTTGACAGCTCCTTTTGTTTTACATATTTTTAAGAATATCCAGCGCAATAATATATCCGTCAAGTCCTTTGCCTATAACATGTTCAAAGCAAGCCATACCTGCGTATGAAATATGTCTGAATGCTTCACGCTCGTTGATATCCGAAATATGCACTTCAACTGCGGGAATTTTTACGGATTTAAGTGCATCAAGTATTGCGATGCTTGTATGTGTGTATGCTGCAGGATTTATTACAATACCGTCTGTGTTGCCGAGTGCTGCCTGAATTTAATCAACAATATCACCTTCGTGATTTGACTGGAAGCATTCAACTTCGATGTTGTTTTCTTCAGCCCATGCATCTATATTTGCAAGAAGACCTTTGTAGCTTGTATTGCCGTAAATATCAGGCTCTCTGACACCGAGCATATTGATATTCGGACCGTTGATGACTAAAAATTTCATATAAACAGCTCCTTGATTCTTTCTGCTACTTCATTTACCGTACCATTGCCGTCAATTTCAGCGTGGCAGATGCTTTTGTAAAGAGGAAGTCTTTTTTCAAACATGTCACTGAGTTTATTCTGCTGTGAGAGAGGTCTTCCGTCTGTCGGAAGAACATTTATATCACGGTTGATAAATACTACAGTGCCATTCTGTCTGAGCGCATCGTGGTTTTCCGGAGTAACTATAACTCCGCCGCCTGTTGCAATAACAAGCTCCTTTTCTTTTCCCACTTCTTTTGCGACTTCAGCCTCGATTTTTCTGAATCCGGGTTCACCCTGTTCACTGAAAATTTCAGGAATTGATTTTCCTGCTTTTTCAACAATAAGAGCATCCATATCAACAAATTTTCTGCCGTAATTTTCAGCAAGAAGCTTGCCGATTGTAGTCTTTCCGCAACCGGGCATACCTACGAGAATGATATTTGTAAGCTCAAAAGAAAGCTTTTTTACAATCATGTCAACAGCATCTTCACTGAATTCTGTTGAGAAAAAGTGTTCTGCTGCTTTTTTTGCCTGAGCCGCAAGCATATAAAGGCCGCTGATACAGCTGATACCACGCTTCTGAGCATCAAGCATAAGCTGAGTTCTTTCGGGATTATAGATTACATCCGCAACACCCTGAAGATTTCTGAACTTGTCAAGATCTACAAGTGTTTCAAGGTTGTGCGGATACATTCCTACGGGAGTTGTGTTGATGATGATATCTGTGTCGGTGTGGGCATCAAGCTGGTCATAATGAGGCTCTGAACGCTGTGATGCGATTACAGTTTCTTTTGCACCGAGGTCACGGATTACACTCTGGACGGTAGCTGATGCACCTCCGTTACCAAGAATAAGAACCTTCTTTCCCGCTACATCGATTCCGCCTTTTTTCAGCATATAGGAAAAACCGTAGTAATCTGTATTATAGCCTGTAAGTGTGCCGTCTTTTTCCTTGACTATTGTGTTTACACTGCCGATTTTAAGTGCAGAATCATCGATTCTGTCAAGAAACGGCATGACTGTCTTTTTATACGGAATAGTAACGTTGATGGCATTAAATTCTCTTTTTCTGAGAAAAACTTCAACATCCTCTTCTTCCATCTCAAAAAGGTCATATCTGTAATCACCTAAAAGAGCATGTATCTGTGGTGAATAGCTGTGTCCCAGCTTTCTGCCGATAAGACCGTATTGTCCGTCAAAATGCATGTGAATATCCTTTCATCAGATGATTTCCGAATAACTGCCGAAATAAGTGAATTTGCAGTTTTCAGCATGAAGCTCATCAAACAGACTCAGAAGGTCAGGGGAGTAAATTGAAGCTTCAATATCGAAATAGAACATGAATTCAAAATTCTTTTCAGGGATAGGTCGGCTTTCAAGCTTGATAAGATTTATTCCGTGAGCATTGAATTTCGCAAGTACGGAATAAAGCGCACCGGGGGTGTGAGTTGTTGTCATCATGATGCTTGAACGGTCTGCACCGGGGAAAATCTGCATATTTTTTGAAATGCATATAAATCTTGTGAAATTGTTTTTTACATTCTGTACTGCGTACTGAAGCTCCTGAAGACCGTAAAGCTCACAGCAGTCAGCGGATGCAATTGCCGCAACGTCGTCTCTGTCGCTTTCTGCTACGAATTTTGCGGCTTCTGCAGTATTTTTCACAACAGTAATTTTTACGCCCAGAGAGGACAGAAAATCACTGCACTGGTTAAGTGCCTGTTCGTGAGAGAAAATTTCTTTTACCTTGGAAAGATCTGTATTCTTTTTTGCAAGAAGTGAATGATCAATCTTGAGTCTGACACTGCGTACAATGTAGCAGTTGTATTCCTTGAGAAGATCGTACACCTTATTTACAGAGCCTGCAGTGCTGTTTTCGATGGGAAGTACACCATAGTCGCATCTTCCATTGGAAACTGCATCAAACACGCCGTCCCATTTCTCAAAATAATTGATTACGGGATATTTGAAAACTCTGTCACATGCACGCTGTGAATAAGCACCTTCAACACCCTGACATGCAACCTTTGCATTCTCGGGAAAAAGACGGGGAGTCTCTTCAATTACTCTCAGAATTTCAGCAGTGAGAGGAGAGTCGCCGTTGATTATTTTGTGCTGATATGATCTTGAAAGAGAGAGAATGTCAGCATATAAAAGTCTTGTATAGTTTGCAATCTGCTCCTGAGACATGCCTGCAACACGTTCAAGAAGCTCTCTTTCTCTTGCCTTGTCAAGGACAGGCATATTGTTTTCTGTTTTATATTTTGCAACCTCAAGAGATACGCCCATGCGCTTGTTGAAAAGCTCTGTAAGCTGAGCGTCTATCTCGTTGATCTGCTGTCTTAATTCAATAATATCCATTATCTGGTCTCCCTGATTATGTCAAGTATGCTCATTGCCGCTACTGCTTCAATTACCGGAACTGCACGCTGAATGATACATGGGTCATGTCTGCCCGTTATAACAAGGTCTGCATTTTCATTTTTTGAAAGACTGACGCTCTGCTGCTCCTTGCCGATTGAAGGGGTGGGCTTGATTGCCGCACGGAATACTATGGGCATACCCGTTGTGATTCCGCCGGTTATACCGCCTGCATTGTTTGTGAGAGTAGTTACCTTTCCGTCAACGATACGGTAGGGGTCGTTGTTTTTGCTGCCCATTATTTCTGCACAGCCGAAGCCGTTGCCGAATTCGATCCCCTTTACTGCAGGTACTGCAAAAATATTCTTTGCAATTATATTTTCCACGCCGTCAAACATCGGGTCTCCGCAGCCTGCTTCAACACCTGTGACGGCACATTCAATAATACCGCCTACAGAGTCAGCCTGAGCCTTGGCTTCAAGAATTCTGTCAATCATTTTCTTTCCTGCGTTATCGTCAATTACAGGGAATTCCTTTGATGCAATATCGCAATCAGTAATATTCACAAGGTCGAAAGGCTCGTCCTTGATACCTGCAATTGAATAGATATGCGCCTTTATTTCAATACCCATATCCTTCAGAATCTGCATACACACAGCACCTGCAAAGCAAAGAGGAGCTGTAAGTCTGCCTGAAAAATGACCGCCGCCTGCAACATCATTGAAGCTGTTGTAACGTATACTTGCAGCAAAATCTGCATGGGAAGGACGGGGACAATCCTTAAGATTTGAGTAGTCGCCTGAGCGTGTGTTTGTATTTTTTATAACAGCGCATAACGGTGCACCGCATGTCATTCCATCAGCAAGACCTGAAAGAATTTCGGGCATATCAGCTTCTTTTCTTGCTGTGGACATTTCGTTGTTGCCGGGGGCACGTCTTGCCATAAATGTATATATTTTATCCATGTCAAGTCTGACACCTGCGGGAAGTCCGTCAATAACTACACCGATACCTTCGGAATGAGACTGACCGAAGACAGAGATTTTTATATTTTTACCTGTCATTGATGACATCGCATATACCTCCGAGCTTAGTTAAATCTTCAAAGAAAAGGGGATAGGACTTGCTTACGGTCTGCGCATTTTCAACCGTTACAACACTGTGTGAAGCAAGCATTGCTGCAGCCATTACAAGTCTGTGGTCATTATAAGCATTTATTGTGAATCTGTCATTGAGCTTTTTACCGCCTTTTATGACAAGACCGCCGTGATTTTCCGTAACGTCACCGCCTGCAAGTCGGATAATTTCGGAAACCGTAGCAAGACGGTCACTTTCTTTTATTCTTAATCTTTCTGCATTGTAAATAGTTGTTGTGCCTTGGGCAAAAACAGCAAGTGTTGCAATTACGGGCACAAGGTCAGGAATGTTCCTTACATCAATATCAAGACCGTGTAACTGATTTTTGGAAACAATAAGTGAAGAATCATTCCTTGTTACATCAGCGCCCATCATTTTTACAATGTCTGCAATTGCTTTGTCACCCTGAATTGAATCAGCAAATAATCCGTTTACGGTTATATCTGAAACTGCGCCGAATGCTGCAAAGAATGCACCGTTTGACCAGTCTCCGTCGATAACGATTTCTTCGGGTGAAATGTATTTCTGATTACCCTTTACAAAATATGAATCACCGTTTTCACAAACTTCAATTCCGAATTTTTTAAGTGTTGAAATTGTCATGTTTATATACGGCCTTGATTCAACAGGTGGAATGAGTCTTATTTCACTGTCACCGTCAAGAAGAGGTAATGCAAAAAGAAGACCTGTTACAAACTGTGAGCTGACATTTCCGGGAAGAGTAAATACTCCGCTTTCAAGCTGACCGCTGATTCTTATGGGGAATTCCCCGTCATCGGAAACATTTACGCCATGCTCACTCAGAGCCTTGAGCAGCGGAGTCTGAGGTCTTTCGGGAAGTCTGCCCGAGCCTGTGAATACCGAATCAATGCCCAGTGCTGCAGCAACGGGAATCATGAATCTTATTGTAGAGCCGCTTTCATGACAGTTGAATGTTGCTTTGTCAGTTTTACTGACAGGTGTGACAATAAGATTTGTGCCGTCTTCATCAATAACTGCACCTGCTGATTTCAGACAGTCTGATGTTGCTCTGATATCGTCAGAAGTGGAGTTGAGCATAAGCTTTGTTTTTTTGTCTGAAAGTGCTGCCGCAATGAGAGTCCTGTGTGCATCTGATTTTGATGCAATTGCGTCAACAGTACCTTTCATGTTTTTTAAATCAAGTCTGACGACCATATCAGAGACCTGCCTTTATGAAGTCAAGAGTTTCACTTACGGGGATTTTTTTTCCCACGCATTTACCCATTTTTTCAGGGACAATAAGAGTGATTGAACCGCCTGCACGTTTTTTGTCTGAGCAAGCCACATCAAAAAGCTTTTCAGGTGAATATTCACATGAAACGGGAAGATGATTCTTTACAAGAACGTTCTTTATTGTGTCTGTCAGGTCAACGTTGCTCATTCCGGTATTGAAAGCACCCTTTGCAGCAATTATCATGCCTATTGCAACTGCGCTCCCGTGTGATATTCCAAAGTTGCTGTTGATTTCAATTGCGTGACCGATGGTATGACCGAAATTAAGGATTCCTCTTATGCCTGTATCTTTTTCATCAAGACAGACAATATCACGCTTAAGCTCAACGCAACGGGTGATTACGTATTCAATATTTTCTTTTATGTCATTGTTTTTAAGGAATGAGAAAAACTCCTCGTCAAGAATAATACCGTATTTGATAACCTCTGCACAGCCGTCAGCGAAAATTTCGTCAGGTAATGTGTCAAGAGTTGAGTAGTCACAGATAACCATGTCGGGCTGATAGAAAGCGCCCACAAGATTTTTTCCCTGAGGAAGATTTACTGCAGTTTTGCCGCCTACGGATGAATCCACGGCAGAAAGGAGTGTTGTGGGCATCTGTACAAACTTGATTCCACGAAGGAATGTTGCAGCTGCAAAACCGCCCATGTCACCGGGGATGCCGCCTCCGAGAGAAATAATCATATCTGATCTTGTGATCTGATTTTCTGCAAGGAATGAGAGTATGTCTGTATATGTTGCAACTGATTTTGAGTCTTCACCGTGAGGAAAAACAAGCTTTACTGTTCTGAAGCCTGCCTCTTCAAGTGATGCGATAACCCTGTCAGCATAAAGTCTGTTTACGTTGTCGTCAGTAATGATTGCAGCAGAGCATACTCCAAGCTCGTTTTTTATCATTTCGCCGCATCTGTTGATAAGACCGCTGCCGATGTAAATATTATAATTTTTTGATGCGTTTACTGTTACGGTATTCATTGTTTC
>JAFYUD010000258.1 GCA_017549665.1 Clostridia bacterium
ACCGTAATATGACTGCTGAACAAGTCTGCCTGTATCATTTCTGTTGATAAGATTTACATGATTGTTCAGAGATTTTGAGTTATATCTTGCAGAAGCATCTGAATCTACATGAATTGTGCCGTCAACATTTACAAGCTGAACATCAGAATCAGTATCCTCAAGATAAGACAATGCGCCGCCCCAGAGAAGGTCAACACCTATCTTTATACCGTCTGTTTCAATATAAATTTCAGTTGAGGGAATCTTTCTGTTGAACACATTGATTCCGCTGATTGTCATTTCAGCATCTGACTTATCGAGAGGCTCAAATGAAAGTGAAAGAATAGCATTTGCCTTTGTATTATTGAGGAAATTATTGATCATCATGTAAAAGACAGCAGATTCTTCACTCGGTTCAAGGAAAAATTCTTCTGTTTTTGTCTTCACACCTGCTTTGTATTCAATCTCACCTCTGAGATATGCATCAGATGTATATTCAATTCCGATGTAATTGAACCATGAATCAAGTGACATATTGATATCAGCAGAAAATTTATCATTGAAGCTGATAACACCTGATTCTGAAACACTGCAATCAGAATAGTCACATGATACATATTCATTATTGATATAAATGCAGTCTTCAACAAATTCTGCGCTGTTTACATCAAACTGAGTATCAATTGCCTTTGCAAAAAAGCTTGCAGGATAAGTATAAAAACCTACAAGAAAGCTGAGAATAATTGCCATAATATTCATATTTATCACCCGAAAACATTATATCAAAACAAAAAACAGGTGTCAAGAATTTAATATACAAAATAAGAGCAGATGTCAGACATCTGCTCTTTTGATTATACTTTAAAACCGCCGTTTACAGTAATCTCGTATTCAATAACCGCAGAAGCTTTTTCAACTGTTTTGCTTCTGACTGTGAAATTTCTCAGATCAATATCAACAGTGTATGTCCATGTTCCGTTAATGATTTTACCGTCTTTACCGACAAGAACTTTCATGGCAGGCTTTGTATATGTAAGTGTAACATCTTCATCAGCAACAGTTCCTGAAATACCTGCATCTTCAAGCATCTGAAAAACTTCACTGATATCACCGACAACAGAAATTGCATGTCCGACTGTACCGCTGTATCTGTCACCTCTTGCACCATCAACCTGCTCATACATTGTCATTTCGATCACAGTATTTTCACCGCTTGCGTAGGCTTTTGCTGTTGCGATATCAGAATCCAGAATATTCTGGTGTCCGCCTGTGATTCCCTCAAAATCAGTTGAACTGCTCTGAAGAACTTTAGTAATAATAGGCTTAACAAATTTCAGCACACTGTTGATTGTTCCCTCACCGTTGTTGATAACAACATCAGCAAGAGTCATAACCTGACTGGAAGTTACAGAGCCTGAATTATTTGCCGCCTTTTTATAGAATGAAACTATTTTTGATTTGGACCAGCCGGAAGGATCGTCAGCATTGACAGTTGTACTTTCTGCTGTGGTTGTTTCAGCTACCGTGGTTGTTTCATCTGCAACAAATGTAATTTCTTCGCTGACATTTTCAGATACGAGCTCAGTTGTAGTAACATCTGCAAGCTGAGTTGTCGTTTCTGCTATAACATCGTCAGCATTATCTTTACACGCAGAAAAAGAAACAGTAATAACCGCCACAAGTAACAATGAAATGATTTTTCTGATTTTCATATCAGATTCCTCCGTATATACAGAACATTTTTTATATTATATCAAAATATGTTGCAAATGTAAACACTTTGTTTATGGAATTATCCGACAACAGAATACATAATTATTACAGCTTTCTCACCTTCCGGAAGGGCAATATCATATCCCGTCTCCATAAGATCTTTACCTGAAACTTTTTTCACACTATCAGGATTATCATAATCATATACATTATATTTCTTTTCAGGATCAAGACCATTGAAAATCAATGTATAATTATCAGCTCTGACATCCGCACGTTTATAAATTAATGCTTCACCATAAGCTCCGTCAGGCTGTGAATACTGCATTGCAAGGATCTTGTGAGTATCACATTTTCCGTCAGATATCGGATAAAAATTGCCGGTTGTCAGCTCTCTCTGTTCCTTGTATGCACCGTAATATTCACTGCCGACTGTACCGAAAGTCTCAAGAGTGCCGAACATGATACCTGATCTTGCAGAATATTCAGACTCCGAGTATTTTATTGTTCCTGACATCGGAATCCAGAAAGACAAACCATAAGTCTGCGCCTGGGTTGCTTCCAGTATATCGTAATGTCTGCTGCAGTTATAATCACTTCTCCAGAGCGGTACACTTCTGCGCATCATTTCAAGATCAAGCCGTCTGCCGCCTGAAGCACAATTATCTATTATAAGACCGTCTACGTTGACACTGAGGTAATCAAGATATCTGTAGAAATTGTTAACATAATGATTTTCACAGATACCTTTTCTGCCGTCATAGAATTCTTTGTCGGCAGTTTTCCACATTCCGCTTATATCAAAATTGAAGTCATGTCTGAATACACTTACACCGTTTTCAACAAGCGACGCAGCAATATAATTTGCAATATATTCTGCAGCGTCTATCTCTGCAAAATTCCACATCGCAAACTCACCGTCATTTTTGAAAACAAGCCAGTTTTCATGCTCTGCGCCAACTGTACCGAGTTTTGTATCAGGATATACACGTTCTGATTCGTACCAGAGAACAAGACCGCAATCTTTATCTTCCGCATAATCAGAAATTTCTGAAATGCCGTTATCATAACGGTCAGTATCGGGAGTCCAGTTACCGACAGAATCATACCATCCGTCAATATAATCATACCAGCCGGCATCCATCCAGAAATAGTCGGCAACGGAATATACTTCATCTCCGAAGGAGTCGAGAGTTTCAAAAATCTGATCTGCTGTATTTGTTGATTCAGGACCTGCTACCTCAAGCATTGTCATTGTATCAGGTATATTTGCAGGTATTACACAATCTGTCATCCAGTTTCTGAACTGATTGAAGCCCTTGAGGGCATTATCAGAATTATAGAAGCTGACAGACACCAACGGGGTTCTGACAACTTCCTCAGGAAGCAGATATGCTTCAAACTCTGCCTGCTTTACTGTCAGGTTGGTATTTTTACCAAGCTGAGAAACAGAAGTCTCCCACTCACCTGACCAGCCTACACCAACAACAAGTCCTGTTGTTTCACCTGAAATATTAAAATAAGGCATATATGTATAGCTTGATCTTCCTTCAACACAATCAAACACCGTAGGGACAACACCGACATTTTTCATACCAAGCGCAAAATCATTGGATGAAGTATGACTTCCCTTAGAGTAATAAACATCGGAATTTCCTGTTTCAAATGAAGCCTTCAGACCATAAAGATTACTGATAACATCTGAATTTTCAGTGCCTGTATTTTTCATAAACAATGCCCATTCACATGTAGCATTGTCTTCATAGATAGTAGCTTCAATTATAACCTCAAGATTCTTTTCTTCATTGGTAAGATAAACATATGAAGTTTTACCGCCTGCATATACAGCATTGAGCTTACTTTCAGGGGCAACATCAATTTCCCATTCATCAATGTTATCGGCAAGAGAAACACCGTCAACATCAAATGTATAGGGCACCTGAGGATCATCACCATGCAGAAGAACATTTTCATTATACCACTGACGGCACATAGCCTTTTCTTCTTCTGTTATTACCATTTCTGATGCGGTAATGCTGTCAAATGAAATATTTTTGTTGTACTGAATATTTTCAATTCTATCGGCATTGATTACAAATCCGCCTGCACAAGAAACACAGAAATAAACAGCCGCAATTGCAAAATTAAATATCTTCATATTCTTCATAGCCTCTTTTATAAAAACGAAAAGAAGACATGCACCGATAAGCGGAAACATAACAGAATATGAATGAACGATAACATCTGGATTATTATTCACTGCCGCATTTGTAATCCAGAATACAGCATTGAACACAATACCGCCTGTAACTGCACCGATTACTGCTTTGATTTTGTTGAATTTTTCAGCCATAAATGCTCTTATAGCCATAAAACCGAAAAATGCACATGCAACAGTCATCAGTATTATGTAAAGACAGCATGATGTGTTTTCAGGCCAATAATCAAACTCATAGTATAGTGCATAAGAGCCGTATCCGTAAATTGCCATAGCCACAGCAGTTAAAAACGGAATTATTACAGCTTTAAGTTTTTCTTTCATACAGATCACCATTTAATTACTTATTAATTATTTTAATACTATCATAGAATAAATTTGCTGTCAATTAATATATATACTTTTTACAAATTAAATTTCAATTTTTCACAATCCTTTAGTATCTGTTGCAATTGACAAATAGTGATTTTTAGAGTATAATTATATCAGATTTACATGACTGACGGAATTGCGGAGCACCGCATGGGAATGTAAATTTCATTATATGGCCGACCGTCTGGGCAATCAGTTATGTAATTCACAACTGATATGCCCTTTTTTTTAATTAAATTCGGCAAAAGGAGGCAAATACAATGGATCACAAAAATTGGAACGGATTCAAGAAAAATGTTTGGCAGAATGAAATCAATGTCCGCGATTTCATTCAGTCTAACTATAATGAATATACAGGAAACAGCGACTTTCTTGCAGGCGCTACTGAAAGAACAAATCATCTCATGAAGAATATTCAAGGACTTTTTGCCCTTGAAAGACAGTTTGGAGGCGTTCTTGAAATTGATACTGCTACTGTTTCTTCACTTACAAGCTTCTCCCCCGGATACATTGACAAAGAAAATGAAATCATTGTCGGTATGCAGACAAACAGACCTCTTAAAAGAGGTGTATGTCCTTTCGGCGGAATAAGAATGGCACGTCAGGCATGTTCAGCCTTCGGCTACAAGCTCAGTGACAAGATTGAAGAGGAATTCCACTACAGAACTACTCACAACGACGGCGTTTTCAGAGCATACACAGAAGAAATGAGAAAAGCACGCAAATGCCATGTAATCACAGGTCTTCCCGATGCTTACGGCAGAGGCAGAATTATAGGCGACTACAGACGAGTTGCACTTTACGGTGTAGACAGACTTATTGAAGAAAAAAAGAAAGATAAGGATGCTCTTTCTGACGGCATTTTTGATGCAGATCAGACAAAGCTCAATGAAGAACTTTATCAGCAGATATCTTTCCTCGGCAAGCTTAAGGAAATGGCACAGATGTACGGATATGATATCAGTGAGCCTGCTTCAAATGCAAGAGAAGCTA
Source organism: Clostridia bacterium (assembly GCA_017549665.1). The sequence goes on from JAFYUD010000258.1 coordinate 5,276, forward strand.
TACAGTGGACTTATTTTGCATATCTCGGTGCTATCAAAGAACAGAACGGTGCTGCAATGTCACTCGGAAGAGTATGCACATTCTTTGACATCTATATCGAACGTGACCTCGAAAACGGAACGTTGACAGAAACTGATGCACAGGAGCTTATGGATGATTTCGTAATGAAGCTGAGAATTGCACGTCATCTCAGAACACCTGAATATAATGAGCTTTTCGGCGGAGATCCTATGTGGATTACTGAAGCTGTAGGAGGTATGGGTGAAGACGGCAGAACTCTCGTTACAAAGAACTGCTACCGTATGCTCAATACACTTTATACTCTCGGCTCATCACCCGAACCCAATCTTACAATTCTCTGGTCAACAAAGCTTCCTGAAAACTTCAAGAAATTCTGTGCTAAAGTATCTGCTGACACAGACTCCATTCAATACGAAAATGACGATATCATGCGTCCTGTATATGGTGACGATTACGCAATTGCATGCTGTGTTTCCGCAATGAAGCTCGGCAAACAGATGCAGTTCTTCGGCGCAAGATGTAATCTTGCAAAGCTTCTTCTTATAGCTATCAACGGCGGTTATGATACAACAAGCGGAATGCATATCGGTCCTCAGATGCCCGTAATGGATGGTGACAAGCTTGATTTTGACGCAGTTATGGAGCGTTATGATATTTATATTCAGTGGCTCAGCCGTCTGTATGTAAATACAATGAACGTTATTCATTACATGCACGATAAGTACTGCTACGAAAAAACTCAGATGGCTCTTCACGATACCGAAGTTGAACGTCTCATGGCATTCGGAATCGCAGGTCTTTCTGTTGTTACTGACTCGCTCAGTGCTATAAGATATGCTGATGTAAACGTCATCCGTGATAATAACGGCTATATCGTTGACTTCAACACTGTGGGTGAATTCCCCACCTACGGAAATGATGATGACAGAGTTGACCTTATTGCAAAGGATATGACTCACAGATTCATCACTGAGCTGCGTAAAACTCCCACTTACAGAAATGCTGAGCATACTCTTTCCGTTCTTACTATCACATCAAACGTAATGTACGGTAAGAATACAGGTGCCACTCCTGACGGCAGAAAAGCATCTGCACCCTTTGCACCCGGTGCAAACCCCATGCACAACCGTGAGAAAAACGGTGCTCTTGCATCACTCAATTCTGTTGCAAAGATCAGTTATGATGATTGTCGTGACGGTATATCAAACACATTCTCTATCACTCCTGAAGCTCTCGGAAGAACAGAAGATGAAAGAATCAGCAATCTTGTCACAATTCTTGACGGATATTTCGCAAAGAAGGCACATCATATCAATATAAATGTTCTTAACAGGGAAACTCTTATGGATGCATATGAAAATCCTGAGAAATATCCCAACCTTACAATCAGAGTTTCAGGCTATGCAGTTAACTTCAATAAGCTTTCCAGAGAGCAGCAGAGAGAAGTTATCAGCAGAACATTCCACGAAGCAATATGATCAAAGGACGAATTCATTCAATACAGACTCTCGGCACTCTTGACGGACCGGGAGTCCGTTTTGTAGTATTTATGCAGGGCTGCAATCTCAGATGTCACTGCTGTCATAATCCCGACACATGGTCAATGAATGATGGTACAGAATATACTCCTGCAGAAATATTGCAGAAAGTTGTAAGATACCGTGAATACTTCGGTGAAGAAGGCGGCATAACAGTTTCCGGCGGTGAACCGTTGCTTCAGGCTCAGTTTGTATATGAATTATTCAGCCTTTGTCACAGCAACGGAATTAACACATGTCTTGATACATCGGGATGTATTCTTAATGACGACGTAAAGAAGCTTCTCTCCGAAACTGACCGTGTGCTTCTTGATATCAAATACACGGACGACGAAGAGTACATAAAATACGTGGGCTGTACAATTGACAAGCCCCTTGAATTTCTCTGTTATCTCAACGAAAACAACATTCCCGTCACGCTCAGGCAGGTAATAATCCCAACAATCAACGACAGCGATGAAAACGCACTGAAGCTCAGGGAAATAAAAAACAGTTATCCCTGCATCGATAAGGTAGAATTACTGCCCTTCAGGAAAATCTGTCAGGTCAAGTACGACAGCATGAAGCTTGATTTTCCCTTCGGTCATATTCCCGAAGCGACAAAAACAATGACAGATGCACTCAATAATATTATCAGCTCCTGATTTACAGGGGCTGTTTTCTGCTTTTATGACAATTTTTTCACAATCCCCGACTTTTACACTTGACACTCAAAAAAGTTTTTTGTATACTTAGAGTGTTATAAAACAACTACTTACAAAAGGAGTGCTTTAAATGGATCAGAAATATGAAGCATTGTTTACCCCTTGGAAGATAGGCAATGTTGAAATTAAAAACAGAATCGTTATGTGTCCTATGGGCGGCACATCACTTTTCGGTTGGTTCGAACTCGGCGGTTGTCACTTTGACAAGGAGGCTGCAAAGCTTTTCCTTGAAAGAGCTAACAACAACGTAGGTCTTATTATCCCCGGTATCGCTCCCATCCGTGATACATTCTGGGGCAAATGGCTCTGGCAGAATCCCAAGATGTTCGAAGAACTCAAAGAATTCATGGACGAAATTCATAAGACTGGAGCTAAGCTATTCGTTCAGCTAACAGCTGGTATGGGACGTTCATGGGCAATCACTGA
>JAFYUD010000259.1 GCA_017549665.1 Clostridia bacterium
GCATTCCTTTTTTGGGTGTTTTTACTATTGCGAATTTTATCGTTTAATAGTATTATATTATCTGTAAAATTATCTCAGAGGGTGTTATTTTGAATACAGCACAAAATATAAGAAATATTGCAATTATCGCTCACGTTGACCACGGTAAGACAACACTTGTTGACCAGATGCTCCGTCAGAGCGGTACATTCAGAGAAAATGAACAGGTTGCAGAACGAGTAATGGACTCAAACGACCTTGAAAAAGAAAGAGGAATTACAATTCTTTCAAAAAACACCTCCGTTCATTTCGGAGATGTTAAAATAAATATCATCGACACTCCCGGACATGCTGATTTCGGCGGTGAGGTTGAACGAATCATGACTATGGTAGACGGCGTACTTCTTCTTGTTGATGCATTTGAAGGCTGTATGCCCCAGACACGTTTTGTTCTTTCAAAGGCTCTTGCACTCAAGAAAAAGCCTCTTGTTGTTATCAATAAGATTGACAGACCCGGCGCAAGACCTGCTGAAGTTGTTGACGAAGTGCTTGACCTTTTCATTGAGCTTGGTGCAGATGATGATCAGATCGAATTCCCCGTTGTTTACGCATCAGCAAGAGAAGGTTACGCATCCCTCAATTCAGATGACAGACAGGGCGACATGAAGCCTCTTCTTCAGGCTATTGTTGAAAATATAGATGCTCCCACAGGTGACGAAGAGCAGCCCTTACAGCTTCTTTTCTCAAGCCTTGACTACGATGACTATGTAGGCAGAATCGGTGTCGGTAAGGTTGAACGAGGCAGAGTAAAAATGGGTCAGAGCGTCGTAATCTGCAAGCAGGACGGCACTCAGCAGAATGTTAAGGTTTCAAGACTTTATCAGTTTGAAGGTCTCAGAAGAGCTGAAGTTGAAAATGCAAAAGCAGGTGACATCGTTGCTGTTTCAGGTATCGAAGGTCTTAATATAGGTGAAACAATCTGTGCAACAGACTGTATTGAGCCTCTCCCCTTCGTAAAAATCGACGAGCCTACCATTTCAATGAATTTCATTGTCAATGACAGCCCCTTTGCAGGACAGGAAGGCAAATTTGTCACTTCAAGAAATATCCGTGCAAGACTTTTCAAGGAAGTTGAAACAAACGTCAGCATGAGAGTTGAAGAAACTGAAAACACTGACACATTCAAGGTTTCAGGACGTGGTGAGCTTCATCTTTCAATCCTTATTGAAACAATGAGACGTCAAGGCTACGAATTTGCTGTTTCAAGACCTAAGGTTATCCTTAAAAAAGGTGACAACGGTGAAACGCTTGAGCCTATGGAGCTTCTTATCGTTGAAGTACCCGAAGCTTATGTTGGTGCAGTCATGGAAAAAATCGGTTCACGTAAAGGTGAGCTTGAAGACATGAGTATCCGTGACGGCGGCACGACACATCTTGAGTTCAAGATTCCTGCAAGAGGTCTTATCGGCTACAGAAGTGAATTCCTTACAGATACAAACGGTTACGGTGTTATGAATAACCTTTTCGCAGGCTATGAGCCCTTCAAGGGTGACATTCAGACACGTGACAGAGGATCAATCGTTGTTCACGAAACAGGTGAAAGTACAGCTTACGGCCTTTTCAACACTCAGGACAGAGGCAGACTTTTCATCGGCCCCGGCGTACCCGTTTATGAAGGTATGATATGCGGTGAATGCTCAAAGAATGAAGACATCGTATGCAACGTCTGCAAGAAAAAGCAGATGACAAACACACGAGCATCAGGCTCAGATGATGCACTCCGTCTTGTCCCCCACTCTACTCTCAGCCTTGAGCAGAGCATGGAATTCTTAAGTGAAGACGAGCTTCTTGAAGTTACACCCAAGAGTCTGAGACTGAGAAAAATGGTTCTTTCAAAGGAATTAAGACTCAAGCAGCAGTATAAAAAGAAATAATATCAGAAGGGATTGTAAAAAAAATACAATCCCTTTTTTAATTTTACGGCAGATTCAGTAATTTTTCTGCGAATATATTAACGGAATTGCAATTCACGGGAAGGAGGCAGAATATGACTCAGGAAGAAATACTTTCAACCATGCGCACAGATCCCGAAAAAGGAATGAGTACGGTTACCTGCCTGTATACAGCACTTGTTTACAAGGTTGTGTGGGGCAAGCTTGCTTCTGTATGCACAAGCGAAGACATCGAAGAAACAGTCAGTGACGTATTTCTGGAATTTTACAGAAAGCACGACAATGTAGACCTTTCAAAAGGCTCACTTTCAACATTTCTGATAACTCTTGCTCAAAGACGTGCTGTTGATGTATTCAGAAAAATCATCAGACAGAAAAACATTGACGAAATGCTTACAAAAGACCTTTCTGAGGCAGCTTTCACAACAGATGAAACGATTCTCAGACAGGAAGAAAGAAAAATTCTGCTTGAAAGTATACTGAAACTCGGCGAGCCTGACTCAACAATTATCTATCGCAAGTTTTTCTATGGTGAGACCTACTCCGAAATCGGAAATATTCTGGGGTTAAGCGAAAATGCCGTAAACAAACGCTATCTCAGGGCAATAGAAAAACTTGGTCTTATGATGAAAGGAGAGAATTCTTGTGATTGAAAAAAAACTTGAAGCTCTGTTCAATGAGCTTAATGAAGACGAAATCAAAACTGTTGTAACCTCTGAAATCAACACAGAATGCGATATTGACCCGACAATCTACGCACGTATCACCGCAAATGTCAGCAAAAAGATTTCCCCTGCTGATATAGTCGTTGTATCGTCAAGAAAAAAACAAACCATGGGAAAGAGATTAAAAGCGATACTTGCAGCGGCGGCAATTTTTATAATACTGACTATCGGAGCAGGTGCGGCATATCAGTTTATGATTCCTGACGGACTCAACGAAGAGCTTGCCCTTAACGATATGCATATAAAAACTGTTGTTGACACCGAAAAAGCCGACGAAAACAGCGTAAGAACAATGCAGAAGACAGTCACCAGTAACGGCTATACGGTTACATTTGAAGCAATCGTTGACGGCTATGTAATTCGGCCTAAGTTTATAGAAAATCTCATGTGTTTCAGCACTACCGAAGAAATCAGAGAAGACAAAATCTATGCAGTTATGACTATCACAAGAGATGACGGCAAGAGTGTTCTTGAGCCTGACGGATACATGCCCGCTTGCTTCTGCTGCGACGGATTTTCCTTTAATTTTGATATTCTTGTAAAGGGTTATGCCCCCAATTCAGCAATGTTCTCAAGGGGTCCGTGGTATCATGAAGAAAACAATATTCTGTATTACTTATGCGACATTTCTGATGCGGCAAAGTTTGCTGACCACGAGCTTTCAATCATCATATTTGATGAGCCGACACTTGACGGAACAATAGCACGTATGGATAAAAACGGTGATTTTTATATCGTTGACACTTACGACAGAATGGCGGTAATATTTGATATTGACCTTGATGACTCTCTTGCTGACCCTGAGGCTGTCAGAAAGGATATGGAAGAAAGACCTTACATTTATGAAACAAATCCTGATTATACCATAGCTGATGAAATGATCGCAAAGAACGAAGAGCTTAAAAAGGTTGATTTGTCCTATGCAATCGGAAATCACAGATGGTACGGATGGAATCCCCTGCAGTTCGGTGACATCCCTTATTCAGAAACCTTCATTGAGCTTTTTGCAGACAAAGTTTCACTTACAGAAACAGATGTTGATACATTGAACAACTTTATATCTGAAGAGGAAATCAAATTTGATAAGGTAATAACAGCTGAGTTTGAAAGAATTGCAGGCAAGACTATGGATGAACTGACCGATGAGGAATACATCGAAATCAGTGATGAAGTAAACGAATTTATCGATGCAAACAAAAAAATCAAAGCAGATCTTCTCAGAGAAAACTTTAATTTTGTAAAACTCCCCGACGGAAGTGAGTATTGCTATATATATGATTTCATATTCCTTTACATCCCTGCAGGAAGTGAATACGCTCAGATTGTTATCGTGTATGGTGACGCTATTGTCATAAGCATTGAATGTACACTTGACAATCTGCGCAACAATCCATTCTGCAAGAATAGTGAAATTGATTACATGCTTCCGGGCGTAATGTATTCCTACTGGTACCTTTTCGGCACAGATGAGGACAGCAGTTATACAGCACTTTACAATGAAGAAGAATTAAAAAGTTATTATCAGACCTGTATAAGAAGTGAACAGGATGCCATTTTCTACCTTATAAGCGAATTCACATATTTCGACGGAACTGTTGAAGTTCTGAGATAATAAAACAATCCGAGAAATGGGCATTGCCGAACGGCAGTGCTCATTTCTTTTTATTTTCTATTTACTTTAAACTGAATTTGTTTTATAATCAATTCAGAAATTAAAAGGAGTTTTTATTATGAGCTACATTCCCCATAAATTCTTATCAGCAAAGTTCAGAAGAGAAGCACCCGCTCCCCTTAAATTCGGTACTGACGGAAAATTCAGAATTCTGCATCTGACCGATATTCATCAGGTCATGCCTGAAATGGATGATGAAGAGGACAGAAGAATTCCCGAAGCAAACGATATTGAAACTCAGCATGTTATTGAAACTCTTGTTTCTGAAACAAATCCTGATCTTGTAGTATTCGGCGGTGACAACATAAGCGGTTACTGGGAAGAATTCACCTACGACCTTGTAAAGCAGACCATTGACAAAATCACAAAGCCCATACGTGACAGAAACATTCCGCTGTGCGTTGTTTTCGGCAACCACGACGGTGAAGCAGGCTTCCACACTGAATTTCAGATGATGCAGTACATGGAATACCCCAACTGCCGTTCAAATCTCAACGACGAGAATGTTTACGGCTGCGGTAACTGCTGTGTGACAATCAAAAGCAGCAAATCAGACAAGGATGCATTTGCTGTCTGGCTGATGGATTCAAATGACTATCAGCTCAACAAGGAAGGCAAGCTTTCTTACGACTGCGTACATGATGACCAGATTGCTTGGTATGAGAAAAAGGCGGCTGAATTAAAGGAAGCCAACGACGGCAAGCCACTGCCCTCTGTACTTTTTCAGCATATTCCCGTACAGCAGGAGCTTGACGGCTTCAGTGAGGTTACTGCCAAAGATGATTACACATTTGAACGTGACGGCAAATATTTCAGATTCGGTCACAACATAATCGAAGGCAGAATCAGGGAATGCCCCTGTCCTCCGTATATGGAAAATGACCACAGAAATCAGTTTGAAAGCTGGAAAAAGACAGGCGGTATGGTTGCTGCATTCTTCGGTCATGATCACATAAATGATTTTCATATCAATATTGACGGCATCAATCTTTATCAGACTCTCGGCGCAGGCTACTGCACTTACGGAAAAGAAAGAGGCGGAAGGCTTATAATTCTTGACGAAAACAATCCGACAGAAATTCATACCGAATCCCTCGAAGTAGAAAGAATAACAGATCTTGATATCTGACAAAACAACGGCACCTTTAAAAGGTGTCGTTTATGTCACATTTTATATTTAATGCACTGTTTATAGGACATTTAGTCATGTATACTTAAGACAGAAAATAAATCTTAAGGAGAACTGAAAAATGACTAAAAACACCTATACTGTAAATACAACAAAAGAAGATGCAAAAAGAAACTCAAGAAAGCTTCAGCTTATTATGCTTACTGCACTCTGCGTTGTAATTCTTATTGTATCATTCATGGCTTTTCTGAAAATTGAAAACAATCTTCACGCTTTGCTTATACTTTTAATCGGTACAGCCCTGAATGCATTCATTTTCATCAACGGAAAGCATCAGGCAAACAGGTAAAAAAATACGACGGCAGGAGTAATACTCTTACCGTCGTTATTTTTATTCTTCAGCACTGAAACTGTCTGTACCCACACCGCAGAGAGGACATTCAAAATCCTCGGGCAGGTCACTGAACTTTGTACCGGGCTTTATTCCGTTTTCGGGGTCACCCACCGCTTCGTCATAAACCCAACCGCAAACATCGCAAACATATTTCATTGCGGATGCCTCCTTATTCAGATAAGATTGTCGGCAAGTTCGTCAAGTTTCTGTTTGCTTTCAGGATTCATCGCAGATATAATTCTGACCTTAGGCTCGGCAAAAGTAAGATTCTTACTCTTTTCAAGCATACCGGTCATCACCTTTGTAGCAACAGGTGCCCAGCTTCCGTTTTCAAGGAATGCAACTGTCCTGTTCTTGTAGCTGCGCTCTGTAAGGTGATTTATAAACTCACGCATAAAGGGGAAAATATCTGAATTATAAGTTGTTGTTGCAAGTACAAGCTTGCTGTATCTGAATGCATCTTCAACTGCCTCTGCCATATCACAACGAGCAAGGTCATTGACCACAACTTTTCTGCAGCCCTTTTCCCTGAGCTTTTCAGCAAGATACATAACAGCCTTTTTCGTATTACCGTAAACTGAAGTGTAGGCAATCATTACGCCTTCCTCTTCAGCCTCGTAGCTTGACCATGTATTGTAAAGATCAAGATAATATACGAGATTTTCGTTAAGAACAGGTCCGTGAAGAGGACAGATAATGCTGATATCAAGCGCTGCAGCCTTTTTAAGAAGTGTCTGCACCTGAGCGCCGTATTTGCCAACAATTCCGAAGTAATATCTTCTCGCTTCGCAAGCCCAGTCTTCCTGAACATCAAGCGCACCGAATTTACCGAAGCCGTCAGCAGAAAACAGCACCTTATCTGCACTGTCATAAGAAACGATTACCTCCGGCCAATGCACCATGGGAGCCGTTACAAATGTCAGTTCGTGCTTACCGAGAGAAAGCTTGTCTCCCTCACCTACAACAATCTGTCTGTCAGAAAAATCAATACCGAAAAAGCTGTTCATCATCTGAAATGCTCTGTCTGATGAAACAATTTTTGCATCAGGATAAGCCTTTGTAAACTCAACAATATTTGCTGAATGATCAGGCTCCATGTGATGAATAATAAGATAATCGGGTACTCTGTCCCCTGTTGTATTCTTGATATTATTCAGCCATTCCTGAGTAAATGCTGCATCAACAGTATCAGTAACTGCGATTTTTTCGTCCATGATAACATATGAGTTATATGACATACCGTTGGGCACAACATACTGTCCCTCAAACAGGTCAACCTGATGATCATTGACACCGACATATTTAATATCGTCAGTTATAAACATTTTTATTCCTCCGGAAATAAATTATTTCTCAATTTTTACAGTATAAACATATTCTGAGTCAATATCTTCGGGGCTGATGAAGCCGAAATTGACCTTAAGCTTTCCGTTGTCATTTTCAGCAGTAATATCACCGTTGTAGCCGAGAAGTGAAACCTTCATACCGTCAGCATAATCAACATCATTGAGAGTTACACTGCCCATGGGATATTTGAGCATGAAAGCATAAACTGTTTTGCTGTCCTTGCTTCTTGTATATTTGACATTTTCTGTTTTTGATTCAGCACAGTATCTGCGACTTGCATAAACTGCTTCACCGTTGACCTTGAGCCACTTACCCATCTGACGGAGTCTTTCTTCCATAATAACGGGAATTCTGCCGTCGTCTGTGGGTCCTATGTTAAGAAGGAAATTCTGACCCTTTGAAATAAGGTCAACAAACATATCGATAAGAGCCTTGGGTGACAGATAATCATCAACTGTTTCAAATCTGTTCCAGCCGAAGGATGCACCGATACCTCTGCACTCCTCTGAAACTCTGTCAAGCTCCTGAATATTTTCAACATCTGTGTCAGGTGAGCCGACAAAGCCGTACTCTGTTGTAAGATTGCCGCCGAGTCTGCCACGTGTTTCTCTGCCCCATCTGTCATTGGGAACAATGTAATCCTTTACACTTGACTCATTATAAAGCCACTGTAAGAATTCTGTTGAATGCCATACTGAGCTGGGATGATCCCATTCACCGTCTGTGAAGAGAGTGTTGGGCTTATAATTTTCAATAAGCTCCTTGAGCATGGGGATAAGATGCTCAAGTGCATACTCCTCGGGATTTTTAAGGTAAAGAGGATGGAACCATTCATAAACTGAATGATACACACCGAATCTGACCTTTGTGCCCTGACAGGCATCACTGAGTTCCTTACAGAAATCTCTGTGGGGACCTACATCAACACTGTTCCAGTTCCATGCATACTTTGATTTATAGAGGCAGAAGCCGTCATGATGCTTTGAAACAAGATTCATATATCTTGCACCTGCATCCTCAAAAAGTGAGATCCAGTCCTTTGCATTGAAATTCTCTGCCTTGAACATATTTACAAAGTCATTATATTTGAAATCAGGACCGTATGTCTTCTGATGATATTCATAATACTGCTTATCAACGGGTGATTCCTTTTCTGTGTCACAGTGACAGCCGTACCATTCTGAATAATGTCCCTTGGGTGCATATGCAGGCACACTGTAAAGTCCCCAGTGAATGAAAATACCGAATTTTGCATCTTCAAACCATTCGGGTACAGGTCTTGAATTTATTGATTCCCAATTGTTTTCGTACTTCATGATTACTTCTCCTTTATGTAAGCTTCAAGACGATAAATCGGCTGACCTAAGTCTGTGAAACGTTTTTCATATTCTGTCATTATGTTACCCTCAAATTTGCTGTTGTGCAGGTCAAGAGTGACATTCTTCATAGCAAAGCCGCACTGTGAAAACTGCTCGATTGAGTATTCAAACAGATGCATATTATCAGTCTTCTGATGAATCTCTGCACCGTCCTTCATAAGAAGTCTGTATATTTCAAGAAATCTCTCATTTGTCAGACGATGGCAGGCATATTTCTTCTTAGGGAAGGGACAAGAGAAATTCAGATAAACCATTTCAACTGAATTCTCCTTTATGTACTTGGGCAGATATTCTGCTCGGCACTGAAGAAAATGGATATTTTTCAGTCCCTTATCCTGAGCTTTTTTACAAGCCATATAAATTACATTGGGATTGATTTCAACTGCAATGAAGTTGATGTCGGGATAACGCTGAGCCATTTCGCAGATAAACTGACCCTTTCCGCATCCGACCTCCATCTGCATGGGATTATCATTGCCGAAAATTGCAGCAAAATCGATATATTCTTTTTCAAGAACCGACGTATTGTAATTTCTGTCTTCAGTATAAAGCATGGTAAGATTACTTACCGTCTGCAGTTTTTCCTCAAGATTTTTCTTTTTTCTCATTCTCATAATGAATTCAACTCCAGAAATGAAAGTGTATAATTACCCGTTATCCTGTCTCTGTTTTTATAATCACAGTAAACGATTTTGTTTTCCGTGTAAAGTATTGCCACGGAAACCTTGCGGCTATCTCTGACAACATTCTCATTGATATGCTTTTTGATGCGCTTCATCCGTGCGTCTTCAATTTTCAGACAAGCAGGAAGCACACCCGATGAATTTGATGAAATTCTGTCACACACCATGCAGTCACGGATAACTGACTTATCATATTTTTCACTTAAAAAATTATATACTAAAGTAAGATAATCGTCAAGAGGAATGTTTGATCTGCCGGCAGTTAATTTTCCCATTGAGCAGAACAATTCAAAGGGATCGCAGCCGCATTTTTCCGTCAGGTAATCAAGAGTTTTTCTGAATCTGCCGCTGTTATACAATCTTTCAACTGCATCCTCAGCGTTATGAATCATATCCAACTCTTCTTCATTCAGGCAATCTGTACTGATTACCTCATAAGGAGCATTTTCGTTAAATATACACCCGAAGCTGTCACTTTCGTTTCTCAGCTGTGACCCGTGAAGAAGCTTAAGAAAACCGAGCTGCAGCATGTGTGGCTTCAATGCATACAGTGAATTGAAGCTTTTTCCGAAGCTTTCCATGTCTTCATAAGGCAGACCTGCAATAAGATCAACATGAATATGCATATTTCCCAATGCAATCAGTTTCCTGATATTTTCAACAAGTCTTCCCGTATCAGGATTACGGTTTACAGCCTCAAGTGTTTTTTTATTGAAGCTCTGAAGACCGACTTCCAGCTGAAAAAGCCCACAAGGAGCAGTGCCGAGAAGTTCAATAGTTGAATCTCTGAGGGTGCCGCCGTCAACCTCAAAATGAAAGCATACATTTTCAGGTATAGCCAAACCGTGATTTTCTATAATGAACGAGATAATTTCTTCTGCACGTTTCGGATTTGCATTGAACGTACGGTCGATGAATTTCACAGTCTGAGTGCCGCTGTTTGCAAGGGCAATTATCTCTTTCCTGACTCTGTCCATAGAATAAAACAAAACACCTTTATCTGCTCCTGACAGACAGAAAGCACAGGAAAAAGGACATCCTCGTGAAGTTTCGATATAAGCGATTCTGCCGTCAAGTGCAGCAAAATATTCATCAGAATAAGGTGACACAGGCTCTTTCTTACTGCGGCAGAAATCGGTCTGTATGATTTTTTTATTATCCCTGTAACACAGACCTGCAACCTCTGTTTCCGAGCCACTGAGCTTCTGACAAAGGGCAGCAAAGCTTTCTTCCCCTTCACCGCAGAGCACATAATCAACTTCTGCGTGTTTTTCAAGCACCTGAGCAGGATTAAATGTAACCTCAGGTCCGCCAAGTACTATTTTTGCATCACTTTCTGTTCTTATATATTCACACAGCTTATAAACATAATTTATATTCCAGATATAGCAACAGAAAGCAATCACATCGGGATTTTTGTCAAGAATACGTTTTACAACAGCTTCTGTTTTTTCATTGACCGTCCCCTCAATGACTTCTGCGGAAATATTTTCATCACAATAAGCCTTCACCCCTGAAAGAAGACACCAGGGGGCAAGGGATGAGTGAATAAATTTTGAATTGAGCATGCAGATTAAAGCTTTCATTGTCTTATACCTTACATTTTTTATTTACTGCTTAATTTTATAACTTTCCTGACGTTTTTGCAACTACATTTTTCATGCGCTATTGACTATCGCAGATTTTCTGAGTATAATCAACATATCAATATTTTTTGTAAAATAAGGGTGATATTTATCATGAAATGTCCTGAATGCGGTACTGAAACAAAATCAACGCAATGTCCCGATTGCGGTTGCCTTATTAACAGTCAGAAAAAAAACAAAAAACCTGCTACAGTAACAACAAAAAAGGAAAAGCTTTTCAAAATTGTCGGTATAATTATATATGTTCTCGGGCTGCTTATCTGTCTCGGAGCTTCGGCAACAAGTGAAACCAGCAATCTTCCGACAGCAGCAGGAGCAATCGTTGCCGCAGGTATCATTGCGCATTTTGTGTTATTCAAGAAAGCTAAAATCAAAGTTGCAATCGGAGTTATTATCACTTATGTCTGTCTTATGGTAAACATTATCCTTTGCAGCCACGGTATTCCGGAAGCTATCAGAGCAATAAAAGGTGCAGAATTCGTATCACCTTACGCAGGCTATGCAGTAGGACTGAATGTTGCAGCATTTGTCATCTGCTTCATCGTGAAAAATATAATTGTTGACTCAGGCTGTAAAAATCTTCGTGCTGAAGATTTTACTGATGCAGATTTAATGAGTCTTAATAATCGCAACAAATATCATGTTACTGCATATTATCTCGCAAAAGCAAAATTCAACGGCATCATCACATATCACGTTGTGCCTGCAACTGAAGAATCAGCTGCAAAGTGCCTTATACATATCAACAAAAACTTTACTGAAGAACAGCTTGCTGATTACTGCGTAAAGTTCCCCGTTGTAAAGAAAATAGTTGAATACATAAAAAATTCCGCTGACCCTCAGAATATTACAGTCCGTGATATTCTTGCAAATGTAAGGGTTGAATATCAGATTCTGAGCAAAGGCGCACAGCAAATCAAAAGCATACAAGATAAAATGAAAAAAATTGTAACATCAATTGCAGTATGTTTTGAAATTGCGATTCTTTATCCCGGCATTACTAAGCTTTTCATGGGACTCCACTACGGAAAAGATGTAGACAATCTTGTTGCCGTACTGATATTTTTGACCGTAATACCGATGTACATATTAACAGGTATTATAATTACACTTACTGTCGATAGAATCAATAAAAAATTAAAACCAATATCCGATCAGTACGCAGGACTTTACAGAAGCTCAGGTATTTCATATGCTGATTCAGTTTCCGCCCACGAGAGATTAAATAATAACGAGATAAATATTCTCCTTAAGGCTTTCGCTGTAAACAGTTGTGATAATCTCGCAACCACAGGTAAAATGACAGAAGCAGACCATGCCGGACAGAATACTCTGCATTTTGAAATCAAAAAAACAATTACAGAGCTTGAAGCACTCGACAAGAAATCATCTTCAGGTGACAGCGGTTGCGGCGGCTGCGGCGGCTGTGGCGGTTGCGGCGGTTGCGGCGGTTGCGGCGGATGCGGTGACTGATAATGATTCCCGATCGCAGAATTCTTCTTCAGTTTCACATAACGGGAAGATGCAATCTACGCTGTAAGCACTGCTACAGACTCGAGGGTGATGTTGAGCCGTTGTCATATGATGACATCTGCTCTGTTATTCATCAGTTCATTGAGCTTAAAAACAGGTACAATGAAACACACAAGATCAACAGAAAAGGGCACATAAACATAACCGGCGGAGAGCCTTTTATTCGCAAGGATATCAGGGAGATACTCCGTTTGCTCGGCAGTTATAAAGATGATTTTTCTGTGGGATTTCTTTCAAACGGTTCTTTCATCAATGATGAAATCATTCAGCTTCTCAGAAGCATTGATGTTTCTTTTGTTCAGCTGAGTATCGACGGAAACAGAGAAACTCACGATTATCTCAGAGCCGAAGGTGACTATGACAGAGTTTTTGCAAAGGCAGAAATGCTGGAGAAAAACGGCATACGGACATACATAAGCTGTACTGCAAACAGAAGCAATTACAGGGATATCCCGTCGATTGCTTCCGAATGCCGTAAACGGAAAATAACAAAGCTCTGGTCTGACAGACTTGTCCCCATCGGTGAAGGTGAAGGACTTTCTGACCTTATCATTACACCTGAAATTCTGCCGGATTACATAAAAACAATGAAAAAGGCGCAGAAAAGCATCCCCGGACGGCTGTTGCATCCTAAAACTCAGGTAACAATGAACCGTGCGCTTCAGTTTTTAAATTCTGACGGTGATATATATTCATGCAGTGCAGGAAGCTCACTCATTACCGTGGATGAATTCGGAAATATCATGCCGTGCAGAAGAATGCCGTTGATATGCGGAAATATTGCATCGTCAACACTTGAAGAAATATACTTCGGACACGAAACCTTCAGGGACTTAAGAAATGACAGAATACCGAAGGAATGCTCGGAATGTATCTATAAGAATTTATGCAAAGGCGGCGCAAAATGTCAGAGCTATGCAGCATACGGCTCATATAACCGTGCTGACCCTGCCTGCCCGTTAAAAATCAGATAAAAAAAATAAAGACTGTCCTCACGGGCAGTCTTTTGTCATTCTTTGATATGTTCAATGATATCACTTACTTCACAATCCAATACAAAGCATAAAGCATCAAGTGTTTTTGTACTGATATCTTTTCCGTGTTTCATTCTATGCAATGTGTTTGCAGAAAATCCTTCATGAAAAATAAGATGATATTCAGTTATATTTTTTTGTAACAGTGTTTCGTAAAACGGCTTATAACTAATCATAAAACAATCACCGATACAAGATTAACATACTCAAACTCTTGACTATACTTAACATATTGAGCCTATTTTGCAAATTTATAAAAAATATAGGTTAAAACAATGAATATTTTTCAGTTTTTCAATCTTTTTATACTTAATCTATTGACTATATTCAATATTTTAAGTATACTGTAACCAAAATTATTATAGGGTGGTAATTTTATGAAAACAAAAATAATCATCAGCTTATTCTTATCCCTGCTTTTGTTGGTCAGTATAATTCCTACCATTGAAGTCAGTGCATCAGGATACACCTTGGCACAGCTTCAAGCAAAATTTCCCAACGGAAAATATTGGAATCATCAGGTAAAATCAGGACACGGTTACAATGGAATTGCACACTATGGAAGCAACTGTGGAGATATTGAAAATTCGGTAACATCAACCCCTTGTTCTACACATTACGGAACAGCCGGAATTGGTGGATATGATTGCAATACATACAAAAACCTTGGTATGCAATGCAATGGTTTTGCCAGAAAGCTTGCAAATCTTGTATATGGTGTAAATGATTGCGTATCATCATGGGCAAATACAACAAACAAATCAACAGCCATATCTCAAGTAAAACCAGGCGATGTTATTCATTATAAAGGGTATGACGCAGATCCGACTCATGGTCATTGGGTGTTTGTCACTGCAGTA
>JAFYUD010000260.1 GCA_017549665.1 Clostridia bacterium
TTCAAGGCAGCAGCTGAAAAGTACCTTGCTACAAAGAACGACGGTAAGGCAAACGCAGCAGCTACAAAGGAACTCGTTGCAGTTATGGAAGCAGGCGCAGCAGCAGGTTGCGACAAGTGTGCAGCTATTCTCAAGAATAAAGAATTCCTCGCTAAGAAGTCTGTATGGATCTTCGGTGGTGACGGATGGGCATACGATATCGGTTTCGGCGGTCTTGACCATGTTCTTGCTCAGGGCAGAGACGTAAACGTTATGGTATTCGATACAGAAGTTTACTCAAACACAGGCGGACAGGCTTCAAAGGCTTCTCAGGTTGGTCAGGTTGCTCAGTTCGCAGCAGCAGGTAAGGGCATCTCAAAGAAGAGCCTTGCTGAAATCGCAATGTCTTACGGCTACGTTTACGTTGCACAGATCGCTATGGGTGCTGACATGAACCAGACACTCAAGGCAATCGCTGAAGCTGAAGCTTACAACGGTCCTTCACTTATCATCGGCTACTCACCCTGTGAAATGCATTCAATCAAGGGCGGTATGGTTAACTGCCAGGCTGAAATGAAGAAGGCTGTTGATTGCGGTTACTGGAACATGTTCAGATACAATCCCGCACTCAAGGCAGAAGGCAAGAATCCCTTCACTCTCAACAGCAAGGAGCCCGCAACAGATGCATACCGTGCATTCCTTCTCAACGAAGCACGTTACGCACAGCTTGTCGGTAAGTTCCCCGAGAGAGCAGAAGAGCTCTTCGCACAGTCCGAGAGACTTGCACAGGACAGATATGCTCACCTTGCAAAGCTCAAGGCACTCTACAGCATCGACGAATAATTTTCAGATATGCAATAAACGACCCCTCGGTGAAAACCGAGGGGTTGATTTTTTTATTTGTTGATATCAGGATTGTCTGTACGTCCGAAAATATAGTCTAATGAAACATTGTAATACTCTGCAAGAGCGAGCAGAAATTCAAGCGGAATATTCTGAAATCCTCGTTCATACCGTGAGTAAATAGTCTGTTTTGTGTTCAGAATTGCTGCAACCTGTGCCTGAGTAAGGTCATGGTCTTCACGCAAATCCCGAAGCCGTCTTAAATACATAAAACCACCTTCAATAGTACCTTTCTGTACTATTGACAATAACATAAATCTGTGATAGTATTTACATATAGTACCTTTTGATACTACAAAACCAAAAAAGCTTTGTATATAACAGCAAAAGGCATTTCTTTGTCATTTTGCATATATAAATATCGGCTTTTTTGTAGTAAGTGTTTATTGCAATGCGAAAATCAGGGTGCTATTATAAATATAAGGAGGTTATATTATGAAAAAGAAAATTATCGGAATTATTGCTTGTATTATGGCGCTTGTGCTTGCTTTCGGTGTAACTGCCTTTGCTCAGAGCATTGGTGACATTGACAATAACGGCAAAATCACCGCAGCAGATGCAAGACGTACACTCAGGCACGCTGCAAAGATTGAGGCGCTCAGCGAGGAGCAGCAGAAGCTTGCCGATGTGGACAAAAACGGTAAAATCACCGCAGCGGATGCAAGACTTATTCTTCGTGTTGCGGCAAGGCTTGACATTCCGTTTGATGAAAGGAATATTGACGAGCATCTTATTGAAAAGGGAGTGCTCAATGTTGCCGTTGCCGATAACAGGTATCCGTTTGTCTACACGGAAAATGGTGAGATAAAGGGTTATATGATAGAGCTTTTCAAAAAGCTTGAGGATGTTTACGAGGTTGAGGTAAGATTTCATCCTGTAAAAGAATATGAGATGCGCGATGCGATTGAAGCAAGTGCTTACGATATTGCATTATATGCGGATGTGGTATATTTTGATGGTGGTCTTAAATTTTCAGAGGTTTTGTACAGCAATCATCAGAATGCAGTTGTGGACGACTATATAAGCAGTATAGATATTCTTAAGGAAATGCCCGGGGTTAAAATTGGTGTTATAAAGAACTCTCTTGCAGAAAAAATTCTTTTAAGAGATAAGGAACTTGGTGTGCTCAAGGCTGACAGTATTGTAAGCTTCACCACTTGTCTGGACGGTAAAAAAGCCGTTATGAACAAGGAAATATACGCATTTGTAACTGAGCATAGGGGTGCTCAGCTTATGTGTAACGATGTTGATGTTTCAGGTGTTATTGTTTCACACGCATACAATGATGATGAGTATCTGTTTTTCGGAAACCCTGAAAGCGGTGAGCTTATAAAGCTTATCAGCAAGGTGGTAAACAAGGAGCAGGCAGAGAAGCTTGTTGATAAATACTGCCATTATGATGTTAAAAGTGAAATTGTGCCGTCATCATATACTGTTGATGTTGCTCCCGGCGGTACGGCTATAATCAAGCTTGATAATAATTCATTCTATTCCCCCTCACATTTAAGATGGACTGATTTTGAAAAAAATCCGTTAAAGGTTGAGCTGTATCAGGTAAATTACAGAAGATATGAGACATATCTGCTTAAGATAATGGTTCCTGCTAATGCAAAGAGTAGCTATGTAACTGTTGCCTCAGAAGAAAATGTTGAGGTTAAAATAAAGGTTAATGTAACGGCTTCTGCAAGCCCCAATTATCATATTGCAGAAAAAACAGATATTCCTGACTTTGGTGTTATGACAAAAACCACACCAAGTGTGCTTATTAACGGAATAACAAACATTCAGTACACATATACTGCGGCTGACCTTAATAAAAACGGTGTAACAATTCAGCAGGCAAGAAAATATTATGAAAAGCTCAGGGCGAACGGTTATACTTTCGTAATGGGTTATAATGACGGCTATAAAACTTATGAGAATAAAAAAACCGGTGAAACTGTAAGCTATCGTGAATTTTACACATCAGCCGGCAAGTTGGATAAAATTGTAATTGAAGGTATGTATCTTAACCATATTAAATAATAAATGGAATTCCCCGTATTTTAAGGAGTGCGCTTTATGAAAAAGAAAATCATCGGAATTATTGCTTGTATTATGGCGCTTGTGCTTGCTTTCGGTGTAACTGCCTTTGCTCAGAGCATTGGTGACATTGACAATAACGGCAAAATCACCGCAGCAGACGCAAGAAAAATCCTCAGAGTAAGTGCACAGATAGATACGTTTTAATGAAACAAGATTGTCTTCCCACGAAGGCAATCTTTTTTTCAGTGAGCAATCAATAATGTCGGAACGCCGTTGGCGTTGGATTAAAAATAATGCACAATTCAGAATGCACAATGCACAATTATTTTTTAACGGCAAACCTGTAGGGGCGGCGCCCTCTCACAAAACAAGGCTCTCTCTTGGAGGGAGCTGTCAGCGAAGCTGACTGAGGGAGTAAAAAAGATTTTCAGCTTATTGCATACTCCCTCCGTCGCCTTCGGCGCCACCTCCCTCGGCGAGGGAGGCCTGGGTTATTTTTAGTTTTTCCAAATCCAAGCACGCAGTGCTTCCGACGTTACTCACTACTCATTACTCATTAAAAACTCGTCAGGATAATTGATAGTGCAAGGACATAGTATACACATTGTGCAAGGACATGGTATACACCCCTCCCGAAAGACATTCAGAATCTTTTTTGTTGACAAACAAAATAAGGTATGATATATTGAAATCGGGCGGATGCCCGGAATTCAAACGTAAGGAGTAATTGAAAAATGGTTGAATTTTTTGAAACGTTCGGCGTGATGATATTATTTTTTGCTATCAGTCTGTTTCAGATAGCAGCGGCTGTGTTTGCTGTGCTGTTTATGCATCATTCCGCAAGATACAGAAATCACACCCTTTCCGTCGGCTGGTATATCTGCGGATTCCTTTTCGGCTTATGGACACTGATTGTCTTTCTTGCTACGAGAAAGGATTTCCCAGGTCCCGATACGAAGAAATGCCCCTATTGCGGCTGCATTTTTCCGTCAACATTCGAGGAATGTCAGAACTGTCACATGCCTTTGCCTGTGAGTGACGAGGAAATGAAGAAAAAAGACCACAAGCTCAGTAAAATTTTCTGCACGCTTGCGGTGATATTCTACGTTCTTATTATTGCCGGTACGGTAACAGTAAGTGTCGTTATGGTCAATGACATAATAGGCACGGTAACGGGAGAGTACAGCGGAAACAGAATTGCCGTTGACGGTGTGTATTACGACAAAATGGGCAACAGCTATGAAAACGAAGCTGACGTTCTGTTCTATGATGAAGAGGGTCATGTTTATACCTTCACCGAAAAAGAAATCGAGGACGATGATTACGTTACATACTCAGAGTGGTATTACGTCCGTGACGACGGAAAGCTGTATGCCGAGTATGATTGCTACGTAACGGAAGACGGCTGGTTCTGGTGCGATAAGGCAGATGTGCTTGAGTATTATTCACCTGAGCCGGAGTCAATGACTCCCGAAGAGCTTGATGCGTATTACGAAAATATGATTAATGACGTTGAGGATGAGTATAAGTATTATGATTATCCCCTCAATGATGCGGACGGAAACAAGTACTACAGCGCATACGAAGCATCATGGAACGCAAACGGTGAGCTTATCACTGCCGCAAATGATATTTACTGAAAGTTAAAAGCAGAACGGAAGCCGATCAGTAACCGGCTTCCGTTTTTTTGATTGCTTAAATCACTTTTTACCTTTTCTTGTGATTTTTTCCTTTGTTCCGTCGGGACGCAGGATTGTTGTGTTTTCCAGC
Organism: Clostridia bacterium; assembly: GCA_017549665.1. The sequence continues at coordinate 4,678 of JAFYUD010000260.1, forward strand.
TGACCTACAAGTGAAGCCTTGAAAGAAGCTACATATTCAGCTCTTAAAATGCGCTGTTCCTCTTTTTCTTCATCTGTAAGACCTTCTGATCTTGATTTGCGGGCAAGCTCATTGATTCTGTCAATTTTAGACTGTTCCATATTATCACCAGGAGTATTATATATTAATTGAAAAAAATTTTCAATATCTACTTGAAGAAATGCAATAAAATTGTATAATATAATAAAGAAATATTATCAGGAGTGATATATATGAATATATACGGCGCAATCGAAAAGCTTCTTGACTACGGTCAGGGCCGTCTTTTTGAAAAAGAGGACAGAATTTACTGTCAGAATCTTATTCTTGACGTGCTTCATCTTGATTCTTTTGAGACTGCTGATTGCGAAGGCAGTGCTGAGCTTGAGGATATACTTAAGGTTATGCTTGATTATGCCTGTCAGCAGGGTATTATCGAAGATTCTGTTACATACAGAGACCTGTTTGATACAAAAATCATGAATTGCATGATGCCCAGACCTTCGGAGGTTATCAGCAAGTTCAGAAAATATTATAATGAAAGCCCCGAAAGAGCAACTGATTATTATTACGATATCAGCCGTGCATCTGACTACATAAGAACATACCGTGTCAGAAATGACATGAAGTGGCTTGCAAAAACTCCTTACGGCACAATGGATATCACTATCAATCTTTCAAAGCCTGAGAAGGATCCCAAGGCAATTGCCGCTGCAGCAAAAATGAAGGCTGCGTCTTACCCCAAATGCGCACTCTGTAAGGAAAATGAAGGCTATGCAGGCAGAGTAAATCACCCTGCAAGAGAAAATCACAGAATCATTCCTCTTACAGTTGACGGCGGTGACTGGTTTATTCAGTATTCACCCTATGTTTATTATAATGAGCATTGTATCGTTTTCAACGGTGAGCATACACCCATGAAGATTGACCGCAGTGCATTCAGAAAGCTGTTTGATATTGTAAAATATCTTCCCCATTATTTCGTCGGTTCAAATGCTGACCTTCCCATCGTCGGCGGCTCAATTCTTTCACACGAGCATTTCCAGGGCGGACATTATGAATTCGCAATGGCAAAGGCACACACAGAAGAGACCTTCGTATTTGACGGCTATGACGACGTTACTGCAGGTGTTGTAAACTGGCCCATGACGGTTATCAGACTTTCAGGTAAGAATACAGACAGAATCGTTGACCTTGCAGACAAGATTCTTGTTGCATGGAGAGCTTATACTGATGCTGATGCATTTATCTTTGCAGAAACTGACGGTGTTCCTCACAACACAATCACTCCCATCGCAAGAAAGAGGGGCGATATGTTCGAGCTTGACCTTGTTCTGAGAAACAATATCACAACTGAAGAATATCCCGACGGTGTATATCATCCCCATCCTGAGCATCACCACATCAAGAAGGAGAATATCGGACTTATCGAGGTTATGGGACTTGCAGTTCTTCCTGCAAGACTCAAGACAGAAATGGAGCTTCTTGCAAAGGCAATTCTTGCAGGTGACGACATTGCAGCTGACGAAACTCTTGCAAAGCACGCAGAGTGGGTTGATATGATACGTGCTAAATACGATAATATTGACAAGTATAATGTAAATGATATTCTCAAGAATGAAATCGGACTTGTATATTCTGAAATTCTTGAGCAGTGCGGTGTTTATAAGAGAGATGAAGAGGGTAAAAAGCTTCTTCGCAGATTTATCGACAGCGTAAACAAATAAAAAGGGGATATAATTATGAATAAGTTTTTCAAAGACGGCGCAACAGTTCTTTTTCAGGGCGACAGCGTTACAGACTGCGGCAGAAACAGAAACCATGCATGCATGACAATGGCAAGATTCGGTTCAGGCTATCCCCGTATCTTCAAGGAGATTTATGACAGACTTTTCCCCTGCAACAGTATCAACTTCGTAAACCGTGGTGTTTCAGGTGACAGAGTCAGAGACCTTCTGACAAGATATGATGTTGATTTTAAGGCTGTAAATCCCGATTTCGTTTCAATCATGATTGGTATCAATGATACATGGCGTGCTTATGATTCAGCTGATTATTGCGCACCCGAAAGATTTGAAAAGGAATATGATGAGCTTCTTTCAAAAATCAAGGCTGATTTCCCTGATGCAAAGATTATGATTATTGAGCCTTTTGCATTTACTGCACATCCTGACAGACTCGGCTGGAATGCAGACCTTGACCCCAAGAGAGATATTGTTAAAAAGCTTGCTGATAAGTATGCAGATTATTTTGTACCCATGTACGACCTTATGACAGATACAGACAAAAACGGTTTCGATATGTATGAGCTGTCAACAGACGGTGTGCATCCCGATCCCGTCGGTCATTCACTTATTGCAACAGAGCTTATCAAGACTCTCGGAATTATTTAAGCTTATAAAAAATCATGCTCTTTCACCGGAGCATGATTTTTATGTTTTTATACATTTTTTCAGCCTGATTTTCTTATAAATATATACACAGAGAATGCAGAAAACAACACCTGTGAATACACCTGACGAATCAAGAAGCATATCAGACAGCTGACAGCTTCTTCCCGGCACAAAATACTGGTGGATTTCATCCGAAACGGCATACAATGTTCCGCATATCCATGATATCAGAGCAGTAAAACCGTATGTTTTGTTGAAAGAAAGGCAGGTTGCCGAAATAAGAAAGCCTAAGAAAGCATATTCACTGAAATGTGCCGCTTTTCTGACAATTACAACTGCATATCGTTTTATGAATTCCGTCTGATTTTCACTCAGATTGAAATTGTCAAAGATATTCGTTTCAAAAGCCTGAGAAACGGGGTCACTTTTTGCGTTTGATTCATCAGCAGTGTCTGCAGACAGAGCAAAAATCAGTGCGCAGAGTGAAACTGTCAGCAATATAAGCACAACTCTCAGGGCAATAATACGGGTCTGATTCATTTTATCACTTCCGGTTACATTATACATGTAACAGCTTTATCTTTCAATAAGAAATTATATCAAAGGACTTGAAAAAAATAATCATATCAATTATAATTTAGGAAGTTGCTGGTGTAGCTCAGTTGGTAGAGCAGCTCATTCGTAATGAGCAGGTCACGTGTTCGAGTCACGCTACCAGCTCCAAAAAAGAAGTAACTTTTGTTTGCCAAAAGTTACTTCTTTTTTTTATTCATTTTTATTCAGCTATATTTCTTGCAACATGAACACCGCTTGCAGATGCGTGTGACAGTGAATGTGTGATTCCGCTGCCGTCACCGATTATATACAGATTCTTATAGCGTGTTTCGAGATGTTCGTTTACTTCAACTTCCATGTTGTAGAATTTGACTTCCACACCGTAAAGAAGAGTGTCGTCGTTTGCAGTACCGGGTGCAACCTTATCAAGGGCGTAAATCATTTCAATGATTCCGTCAAGGATACGTTTGGGAAGTACAAGACTCAGGTCACCGGGTGTTGCCTGCAGTGTAGGTGTGATGAATGCATCCTCCATGCGTCCCGGAGTTGAACGTTTTCCTCGGATAAGATCACCGAAGCGCTGAACAATAACACCGCCGCCGAGCATGTTGCTCAGTCTTGCGATTGACTCACCGTAGCCGTTGGAATCTCTGAACGGCTCTGAAAAGCTCTTTGACACAAGCAGTGCGAAGTTTGTGTTTTCTGTCTGCAGTGCGGGATCTTCATAGCTGTGTCCGTTGACAGTAATAATACCGTTTGTGTTTTCGTTTACAACCGCACCCTTGGGATTCATGCAGAATGTACGCACCTTGTCACCATACTGCTTTGTTCTGTAAACGATTTTGCTTTCATAAAGCTCATCAGTCAGATGCTCAAAAACTGTTGCAGGCAATTCAACACGCACACCAAGGTCAACCCTGTTTGACTTTGTGGGTATATCAAGCTCCTTGCAGATTTTTTCCATCCATTTGCTGCCGCTTCTGCCTACGGAAACGATGCATATTTCACAGTCATAGGAAGCATCCTTGCATATAACTTTGTATCCGCCATCGGTCATTCCGATAGTCTGAACAGGCGTATCAAAGAAGAAATCGACTTTGTTTTCAAGGTAAGCAAAAATATTTTCAAGCACGATATAGTTGATATCAGTGCCGAGATGGCGGACGGATGCGTCAAGCAGATGAAGGTCACTGCGGATGCACAGAGTCTTGAAACGGGTGCCTGCCGTTGAGTAGAGCTTTGTGCCCTCACCGCCGTATTTCAGGTTGATTTCATCAACATAGTGCATAAGCTCAAGAGCCTTCTGCTTTCCGATGTATTCGTATAAAGTGCCGCCGAAATCATTGGTGATGTTATATTTTCCGTCAGAGAATGCACCTGCACCGCCGAATCCGTTCATGATTGAACAGCTTTTGCAGCCGATACAGGTTTTGATTTTGTCACCGTCAATAGGGCAGTGACGCTTGTTGAGTGCATGACCTGATTCAAACACTGCGACCCTGAGATTTTCATTCTGCTGCATAAGCTCGTATGCGGCAAAAATACCGCCGGGACCTGCGCCGATAATAATAACATCATATTTCATAAGAGTAACCTCCTGAAATGGAAATTCAAAAGCAATACTTTATTAATTATAACACAAATGATGAGAAAATTAAATAGGGAGTAAAAATTTCTTTGGTTGTTTCAAGATGAGTGAGGAAATTTGTGAATAGGTTTGATTATTCATCTGCAATCAGTTCAACTATAAGTGTATGTCTTGTACGGATGATATCCATGATTTCAAAATATGCTAATTTTCGACCGGCTTCAAAATCTGATAATTCATTACAGTCTGCTAATTCATCATAGCGCTATTTCAGTGTGTTCAGCATATCTCTGATCCGGATTTCCGGAAACAAACCAACGGCTTGCCGTTGTATCTCATCAGGCCGCAGGAGGATGCACCTTCAGTGATGATATACGCTTTTCGGTGATTATATACACGATTGCGGCTCGGAAAAAAGAAGTCGTAAAAGTATAAATCTGCCCTTGCAGAAAGGGAAGAAATGCAAAAAGTACACCATATCATTCGTGCTTGGAGATCCACTCTTTTGACCACGAAAACAAAACTTGTGAGGCTTTTTCAAAATCGGCTGCCATGCCGTTCTTGTAATTAACAAACGTTTCGATAATGGCTTGCTCATCAGGTGAAACGATAGGTAGTAAATCCTTTTGATGTTTAATATATTTCCCTATCCGCTTAAAAGCAATTGCCTGAACAACGAAAGAGGCGGATTTATACAGTCCACGCAAAATATCCTCACTTTTTTCGTGGAGCATATTATGAACGCATCCGTGGTATATGTTGCAAGTGCCGATTTTAATTGCTCGATCCACGGCAGTATCATCCACAAGTGCTAATACCTCGTCAAGACTCCCTTTGATCGGTGTAGTATCATAACAAAATTGGAACAGATCGGATGGCTCCCACCGAAAAATCTCATCCTTACCTGAAAGAAAACCGCAAATCAGTTCCCGGTTGGGAAGAGTATCCAACATTGCACTATAAGATTTAATATCTTCAACAACCAATTTATCCAAAATGACAACAACATCAATATCGCTTGATTCCGTTGCTTCTCCGCGACCGTAGCTACCTTGCAAACCAACAAACCATACACGATTTTCAAAGGTTTCATTCAGCTTGGCGATAAAGATTTCCATCCAGTTTTCAATATTTATCATTTGGTGCTCTCCTTTGCAGTTCGGCGGGATGCAATCAGCATTGCTCACAATCGGGCGTTGGATCAACGCCCCTACAGGCTTGATTTTAATTTCTGCAATCATTCCGTCAAATTCAAGTTTGTCTAAATGAATTATACCACATTTCCGGAAACAAATCAACGGCTTGCCGTTGTATATCATCGAAGCGAAGCATTGTATATCACCAACACGAAGTGTTGTATCTCATCAAGTCGCAGGAGTATGCACCTTCGGTGATGATATACGCCTTACGGCGATGATATACACGCTAAAGCGGTGATGATATGCCAAGCCTGCGGCTTGGATAAAAAAAGAACGAAGCGATTGCTTCGTTCTTTTTTGGTGGACGATAACGGACTCGAACCGCTGACCCTTCGCACGTCAAGCGAATGCTCTACCAACTGAGCTAATCGTCCCTATTGAGTTTGCTTGGTTATTATACACTATCGGTTTTCAAAAATCAAGCATTATTTTGATTTATTTAATTTTTTTCAAAAAAAGTTAAAAATAATGGTGCAATTTCTGTTTATATATAGTATAATGAATGTGTATACGCAAGTGAAAGGAGGAACGGCGCAGAATTTCTGTTGAAATTCTCAGTCGCAGGTCATTTATGTTCAGACAGTTAAAAGAAGACATTCAGTGTGTAAAGGATCGTGACCCTGCGGCTACGTCCATTCCGGAGATACTTTTTCTCTATCCCGGTCTGCGTGCTGTCAGGTCGCACCGCAAAGCACATTGGTGTCACAAGCACGGTTTCCATTTTCTTGCAAGGTGGATTTCTCAGCGCTCGGTAAGAAGAACGGGTATTGAGATTCATCCCGGTGCAACCATCGGAAAAAGATTTTTCATTGACCACGGCACAGGTGTTGTTATCGGTGAAACTACCGAAA
>JAFYUD010000261.1 GCA_017549665.1 Clostridia bacterium
GCTCTTTCATTCGAGCCTGAAACATCAGGTGCGCTGGGCTTCGGCTTCCGCTGCGGCTTCCTCGGTCTTCTTCATCTTGAAATCATTCAGGAAAGACTTGAAAGAGAATACGACCTTGACCTTGTTTCAACCGTACCCAGCGTTATCTACAAGATTCACATGAGAAACGGTGACGTACTTGAAATAGACAATCCCACAAACTATCCCGACCCTGCCGAAATCGACTTCAGCGAAGAGCCCATGACTGACGCTCACATCTACTCTCCTCCCGAATATGTCGGTACAATTATGGATCTCTGTCAGGAAAGAAGAGGTAATTACAAGGATATGAAATATCTTTCAGCTGACCGTGTTGAGCTCAGCTACGACCTGCCTCTTAACGAAATTATTTACGACTTCTTTGATGCCCTCAAGTCAAGAACAAGAGGCTACGCATCATTTGACTACGAGCTTACAGGCTACGAGAGAAGCTCTCTTGTAAAGCTTGACGTGCTTCTCAACGGCGATCCCGTTGACGCACTTTCATACATTATCCATACTGAAAAGGCTTACGCACGTGCAAGAAAGATAGCAGAAAAGCTTAAGGACAACATTCCCAGACAGCAGTTTGAAATTCCCGTTCAGATTGCCATCGGCGGTAAGGTTATTGCCCGTGAAACTATCCGTGCGCTCCGTAAGGACGTTCTTGCAAAATGCTACGGCGGTGACATCACAAGAAAGAAGAAGCTTCTTGAAAAGCAGAAGGAAGGTAAAAAGAGAATGCGTTCCTTCGGTACTGTTGAGGTTCCTCAGGAAGCATTCATGGCGATTCTCAAGCTGGACGAACAGTAATGAAGGGTTTATATGTTCACATCCCCTTCTGCAGGTCAAAATGTCCGTATTGTGATTTCTATTCTATGCCCAGAAAACCCGAAAGCATTGAAGCTTATATTACAGCGCTGAAAGACGAAATTGAAACAGGCAGACGCACCATGCAGTTTACTGCAGGATCTGACATGACTTTCAACACTGTATATTTCGGCGGTGGCACTCCGAGTGTGCTTACGGCTTTTCAGCTGGGAGACATTCTTGACACTATAAGAATGAATTACACAATCACTGACAATGCAGAAATCACTGTTGAATGCAACCCGTCAACAGTTGATAAAGAATATTTCAGAGCGCTTGCTTCATTTGGTGTAAACAGGATTTCATTGGGCATGCAGTCTGCTGTTGACAGTGAAAGACGGATTCTCGGCAGGCACGCAGACAGATATCAGGTAGAGAAATGCATTGAAGCTGCACGCAATTGCGGTATCACAAACATTTCACTTGATGTTATGCTGGGTGTGCCGGAGCAGACAATAGACTCACTTAACGACACTGTCAGCTTTCTTTTGAATTCAGACGTGCCGCACGTCAGCGCATATATGCTTTCGATTGAAGAGGGCACGGTGTTTGACAGAAAGCAGGCGCAGCTGAATATTCCCGACGAAGACACTGTATGCGATATGTATTCACTGCTTTCACAAAAACTCACCGAATACGGTTACGAGCATTATGAAATATCAAACTTTGCCAAAAAAGGCTTTGAAAGCAGACACAACACAAAATACTGGCAGTGTGAGGAATACCTCGGTCTCGGCCCGTCCGCCCATTCATTCATTGACGGAAAGAGATTTTACTTTGAACGGAATGCAGATGCATTCAATTCGGGCTGTGAAGCCATATTTGACGACCTTGGCGGTGACAATGAGGAATTCATCATGCTGGCACTTCGTCTGAAAAAAGGGCTGTCAGATGAAGCTTACAAAGAAAAATTCGGATGCTCAATTCCCGACGGAATTTTCCGCAATGCTGAAAAATTTCAGAAAAGCGGTCATATAACAATTAACAACGGCACTATCTCACTTACGGAAAAAGGAATGTTGATTTCTAATTATATTATCAGCAATCTTTCAGAGGAGGACCTGTTATGACAAAAATTATCGCATTTTTCAACGCAATCATCCTGTGCATCACAATGCTTGTATCCCCTGCTGCACCTGTTGAAGGTATATTCAGCGAAGCGCAGACAAATGAAAAGCAGGCATTTGATGAAGGCGAATTCGTAATGAATCAGGGCGACCTAGTTGTTGCGCCTTACGGTGACGACACAAACGACGGTTCATTGAAAAATCCCATCAGAACACTTGAAAAAGCTAAGGAGATTCTCAGAAACACAGACGGTGACGACTCTGTTACAGTGTGGTTCAGGGAAGGTACATACACAATTGAAAACACAATTGAATTCACTGCAGAAGACAGAAGCAATGTCACATACCGTTCTTATCCCGGTGAAAAAGTTGAGTTCTCCGGTGCAGAAGCAATTTCAGGCTGGACAGAAACAAAAATCAACGGCGTTGACGCATTCGTAACAGACGTTGCAATCAATTCCGATGATGATTATTTCCGTTCTCTTTTCAAGGGAAACAAGAGACTTTCACGCTCAAACTACCCCAAGGAGGGTGTATTCACCATTGCTGACCCTGCAGAGGCAGAAGCAATCCCCTCAGACTGGAACGTTGAATTTTTCATGCATTCACTTGCATTCTACGTAAATCCCGAGGACGTGCTTGACTTTGCAAACGCCACTGACGTGGAAGTCAAAATCATGCACTACTGGTGTGACGAGCATCTTCCCGTTCACTCAGTTGATGCCTCTACCGGCAGAATCGAAACAACAAAGCCTTCATCAATGACCATCAGAGAGGGCGACAACTATTACTTTGAAAACGTAAAGGAAGCACTTTCACTCCCCGGTGAATGGTATCTTGACAGAGCAGAGCAGAAGCTTTATTACATTCCCGAAGACGGTGACACAACTGAAAATACAGTTCTTTACAAAGCCGTCACAGAGCAGCTTTTCACCTTTGAAAATGCAGAAGGCATTTCCTTCCGGGGTATTGATTTCATCAACACGGACTGGGAGCAGATGAGCGGAAACATTTTCGGTGAGATATTCACCGAGGAGCATCCCTTATATGATAATATCAGATACGACGGCGTACATCCTCAGGCAGCTTACGATGTGCCTGCGGCAATCACAATCAATGCTTCATCAGAAATCAATTTCACAGACTGTCTTTTTGAAAATATTTCATATACTGCATTGAAATTTGACAACGGCGCAAACAACTGCAACGTAACAACATGCAAATTCAATGAAATCGGTGCAAATGCCGTATTTGTACACGGAGACGGAAAAATCCCCGCAACGACAAATCACATCAATGTAAAAGACTGCCATATCGGTTATTACGGACGCATTTTCAATAATGCTATCGGTATCCTTCTTACCCATGCTGCTGACTGTGAATTTTCAAACAACGAAATTCATGACGGCTGGTACACAGGTATTTCTGTGGGCTGGGTCTGGGGTTACGCTGAAAATCCCACAAACGGCATAATTATCAAGGATAACCTTATTTACAACATCGGTAACGGCTGGCTTTCTGATATGGGCGGAATCTACACTCTCGGCATTCAGCCTGATACAGTTATCAGCGGCAATGTTATACACAATGTCGGCTGCTACGAAGGTGCTACAGGCTACGGCGGATGGGGCATCTACCTTGACGAAGGCTCAAGCTATATCACTGTTGAAAAGAATCTTGTTTATGATTGTTCATCAAACTGCTTCCATCAGCACTACGGCGAAAACAATATGATACGAAACAATATCTTTGCTTTCGGCGGAGACGGTCAGTTCATTATTTCAAAGCACGAAGACCACAATTCACTCTATCTTTACAACAACATTCTTATAGGCAATAAATCAGTAATGTACGAAAATGCTGTCAAGAAGGACTGGTTTGTTGACAACAACAATCTTTACTGGGACTACGGTACTGTCGGAAACCTTGTATATTCAGGTGACAACATGAAGGTCGGTCACAGAAATTCAATCGTTATAATGACCGTCAGAGGCTATTATAACAACGCCGTTTTCGCAGACCCCATATTCAGAGACGCTGCAAACAGAGACTTCACTCTTGCAGAAAACAGCCCTGCACTTGCAACAGGCTTCGAGCCCTGGGAATACAATGCAGGAACAAAAACATTGTTTTATTAACTAATACTCAGCAAAAAGCCACCGGCAAACCGGTGGCTTTCTCTATTCACCTGAAATCATTCCAACAGTCAGTACTGGGAAATATTATCTTTGATTTTTCTTCAAGATTTGCAGCAATTCTGAGCACAAGTCTTGCATCGGCAGATGTTATTCTGCCGTCAAAATTCATATCTCCGCACAAATAAAATTGCTTTGCTTCACTTTTACTCACAGTTTCAAGTCCTGCAGAAAATCGTAATAAAAATCTTGCATCGGCAGATGTTACATTGTCTATACCCGTTACATTACCCATATATTCTTCACCGACAATATTTGTCATCAAAGCTCTTGCAGGGAAAAACGCAGGAAAAATACCCAGGACATTTTCAACGTCTTTAAGCATATCTGCTTTTGCTTTTGTCAACTTTATTACGGTAAAAGGAATTGTTGCTCCTACATAAAGAATATCCTCATTGGCAATAACTGAAGTCAGGATTGATTTATTGTATTCAGTATAGTCAGTTGCACTGATATCAGAAAGTATAACTGTTGCATAAATATAATTTTCATCATTGAGTTCAGAAAGTGTATGCGCTGTCATACCTTCGAGTGAATATGTTTTCAGATTTGCATATTCAGCCTCAAAAATATCATTATAATACAGCTTGTAATAATCGTTATGTATCAGTGATTTGTCTGTTCCGTTAATCTGCGGCATAAATGAATATGATGTCTCTGCTGCATATATACCCGTTGCAAAACAATTTATCATAAGCAGAGTCATAAATATGCAAAGTATTTTTTTCATAATATTATAACCTCCTAAACATATTGAGTCCACGCTATACACACCTCTCTCTATTAATAACACATAATACAGAAAAAAAGGTGACACATTTTTGAAAATTTTTTAATTTTTCCCGTGTAATCAAAAACGAGGTGTAAAATCTTTCGTTTTTACACCTCGTAATCTTTATGCCATATTTGTTATAAACATCATAAATCCTGTAAGAATTATCAGGAATGCGAAATTGAAAGCAGAGAAAAGACCTACATAGAATGCTGTCTTTCCGGGATTGTGCTTTGTATATTCACGGAATGTTATAAGACTTGCAAGTGATGAAATAAGTGTTCCGACACCGCCGATATTCACGCCTACAAGGAGATCTGCGTAATTATCTGTAAACTGTGAAAGAAGAATTGCAGAAGGAACATTACTTATAACCTGACAGGATGCTACACTGAAAAGAAGTGTGCTTTTTTCAAGAAGCATTGAGAACAGATTTCTTACAACATCGATTCTTGCCATATTTCCTGCGAAAATAAAGAAGAATACGAAAGTGAACAGAAGTCCGTAGTCAACCATTTTAAGAGCTTTTCTGTCTGCAAATATAAGAACTGCAGGAACAACGATGAGTCCGATCCAATAAGGAATTACACGAAAAACAATAATGATTGAAAGTGCAAACAGTATCAGATACAGAATTGTTCTCTTGGGCTCAAGTGAAATTTTTTCATTTGCAAGAGAAAGCGGTTCAGACTTTACGAAGATTATACAGCACAGCGTAATAAGAACAACAGAAAGGGCAAAAGGCAGAGCCATTATCTTCATAAACTCGCCTGTGGGAATCTCGAACTTTGTGTAAAGATACAAGTTCTGAGGATTACCGAAGGGAGTGAGCATTCCGCCGAGGTTTGCCGCAATGTTCTGCATTATGAACGTAAACGCCATGTACTTTTCCTTGCCGGTAGTAGTAAGAACTATATAACCCAGCGGAAGGAACGTCAGCAGCGCCATGTCATTTGCAATCAGCATGGAGCCGATAAACGTTATGTACACAAGTCCGAGAATACTCATTCTCGCATTCTTGAATATCTCAACAACCTTACGTGCCAGCATATAGAAGAAATTGATATTCTTCAATGCACAGACAACAGCAAGCACACAGAACAGACAGGTCAGTGTCTTATAATCAAAGTAGTTGATATACTCTGCGTCCACAGGGACGATTATGGTTGTTATAACCGCCGCCAGCAGAGCAATGCACATAACTGCATTCTTTTTTATAAATTCAAGGAATTTCGTTCTGAAATCCTTTTTCTCAGTTTCATCAATTATCTCAGTTTTTTCAAGTTCAGTTGCCATCAGTCGTTACCTTTTGTTGTTTATTCTTGTTTGCCTACGGGTATTTAAGACAGCAAACTCATTAATTATATCGTAATTCACTTTTTAAGTCAACAAAAAAAATCCCTGCATTCACAAAAAATCCCCGAAATAAATCGGGGATAAATTTTTTTAAATTATTCAGCCTTACACTTTTCCATAAGTTCAGCGACAAGATTCTTTACTGTTGCAACAGTTTCTTCAACGGGAACCTTTGCAGAGTATGTCTTATCTCTTGTAACAACCTCGCAGACATTTTCCTTGAGGTTTCTGGGGCTGACGATAACTCTTACGGGAACACCGAGAAGGTCTGCATCAGAGAACATGAAGCCTGCACTTACTTTTCTGTCGTCGTAGATAACTTCAAGACCTGCATTCTGAAGATCATCATACATCTTGTCAGCAGCTGCATGTGCTTCTTCGTCTGCTGACTTCATGCAGCAGAGATGTACCTGCCAGGGAGCAATTGACATAGGCCATACGGGGCCGTATTCGTCGTGATGAGCTTCACATACGGAAGCTGCAAGTCTGCCTACACCGATACCGTAGCAGCCCATGATAGGAGTCTTTGTCTCACCCTTTTCGTCAAGGTAAGACATACCCATAGACTCTGTGTACTTTGTACCGAGCTGGAAGATATTACCTACCTCTATACCTCTTGAAACAGTGATTGAGTGCTTGCCGCAGTTGGGGCAGATGCCGCCTGTGATAATCTTTGCAAAGTCATGATACTCAGCATCGGGGAAATCCCTTGTCATATCAAGACCTGTATAATGGAAATCAACTTCATTTGCACCTGTTACAAGGTTATTGCAGCCCTTTACAGAAGCATCAAAAAGGATAAGAGGCTTGCAGGCAGCATCCATATTAACAGGACCGATAAAGCCTGCATTGATGCCTGATTCCTCTGTGATAACAGCGGGATGGATATTCTCGCCAAGGAAGTTTGTAAGCTTTGTTTCGTTAACATCAAGGTCACCTCTGATGAAAACAATAACATACTCGTCAGTCATATTCTTCTGATATACAACTGCTTTAAGGCTCTTCTTTGCATCAGCCTTAAGGAAATCACATACTTCCTCGATTGTATGCATACCGGGAGTTGCAACCTTCTCAAGAGGCTGTGATTCTTCATCACGGAGACACTCGATAATGCTCTCTGCAGCTTCCATATTAGCACTGTAACCGCAGTCTGAGCAGATAGCGATTGAATCTTCACCGATTGCTGTAAGAAGCATATATTCGTGAGAGATGTTACCGCCCATCATACCTGAGTCAGACTGAACAACGATTGTTTCGGGGATACCTGCTCTTGCAAAAATACGCTCGTATGCATGGTAGCACTTTGCATAATACTGCTCAAGGTCTTCCTGAGAAGTATGGAATGAATATGCATCCTTCATTGTGAATTCACGCACACGGATAAGACCTGCTCTGGGTCTTGCTTCGTCACGGAACTTTGTCTGAATCTGATAAATCATGAAGGGATAACGAGTATATGTATTACCGTATTCACGGACAAGCCGCACAGCTGCCTCCTCATGTGTCATACCAAGAACCATGGGAGCACCGTTTCTGTCCTTGAAGCGGCAGAGTGAATTATCAATTGCAGTGTATCTGCCTGACTCCTCCCAGAGAGAAGCGGGCATTACGACAGGAAACTGTACTTCCTGACCGTCAATCTTATCCATTTCCTCACGGATGATGTTTTCAATCTTCTTTGTGATGCGGCGAAGGGGCATGTATGAAGAATAGATACCGTTTGATACAAACTTCATATAACCGCCTCTGACCATCAGCGCATGGCTGTCTACCACGCAATCAGAGGGTTTTTCCTTAAATCTTTCGCCTACAAGCTTATCAAGTTTCATAATTAAACCTCTATGTCAATTTATATTTTTACACCTTTGTTTCTTAACTTCTCACGAAGGACGCTGACATCCTCAAATGACGGAGAAAAGACGATTCCGTCCATTCCGCAGTCAATTGAACCCTTAATATTTTCCTCAACGTCATCAATAAAAATACACTCTTCCCTGTCAAGAGAAAATTCACTGAAAAGCTTTTCGTAAATTTCCCTTTCGGGTTTGAGCAATCCGTGATCACTGGAAACCAGCAGTCCGTCCATCAGACTCAGTACGGGAATTTTGTCCTTATAATTATGGAACAATTTTGTTGCATTGCTTAAAAGATACGTATTATAGCCGTTTTCCTTAAGTTCTCTCACAAGGTCATACATTTCGGGAAATGGCGGCATATGATCCGAAACGAAGCAATTATCAACAAAAAGCTCCTTTAAAAGTGAGTGAAGACGGTCAGGCAGCTTTCCCTTTATCTCTTCAAGGACTTCTGCATAGGTCATAGTACCCCTGTCTACCTCACGATATATATCTGTTCTGAAAAAATGAGTCATTATCGCCTCGATATCTTCCTTATCTGAAAGAAATTTTGTAAATATCTTTTCAGGATAAAAAAGAATCAGCACATTACCCATATCAAAAACTATATTTTTTATCATATATTTACCTGCAAGAATCAGTTATCCTGAAGATAATTCACAGCGTCTCCGACAGTAACAAATGATTCAAGTGTTTCCTCTGTGATTTCCACACAGAAATCATCTTCAATACTCATTGCGATGTCGACCATGTCAATTTCATCTGCACCTAAATCTTCAAATGAAGTTTCCATGGTAACTTCGTCTTCATCAACTTCAAGATAATCACAAATGATTGCTCTTAATTTTTCAAATACCATAACTGACTCTCCTTAAAAAAATATCAAAGCAATACATATATATTAAGATATTATTTAATTTTGACTGCTTTGTCAATAGTTTTACATAACTTTATGATTTTTTTTAAAAGGGTATGATATGCATTAAAAAATCAAATGAGCGATGCCCTGAAGACACCGCTCAGATCAATCGGAAAATTACTTTCTGCTCTTGAACATATCAAATATGTCGTTAAGATCGTCATCGCTTGTGCCGAACTGCTGAACAGGAGCTTTCTCCTCTGCAACAGCAGCTTCTGCAGCTTCGGGAGCCTTTGCTTCATCAGCAGGCTTAACAATGTTGGGCTGATCGCCGAAACCTGTTGCAACTACAGTTACGATCATTTCATCATCAAGAGAAGAATCAAGAGCAACACCGAAGATGATGTTTGCATCGGGATCTGCTGTCTCTGAGATGATTGAGCTTGCTGCGTCAACTGCATCAAGAGTGATGTCAGGTGAAGCTGAAATATTGATGATGATACCCTTTGAACCCTTGATTGATGTTTCAAGAAGGGGACTTGTGATAGCCATCTTTGCTGCTTCCTCTGCCTTATCCTTACCTGAAGCACGGCCTACACCCATGTGAGCGTGACCTGCGTTCTTCATAACTGAAGTAACGTCAGCAAAGTCAAGGTTGATAAGTCCGGGAACTGTGATAAGCTCAGCAATGCTTCTTACACCCTGACGAAGAACATCATCAGCGATTTCGAATGCGTTTGAGAATGTGATCTTTTCATCAGAAACGAGCTTGAGTCTCTCGTTGGGGATGATGATAAGGCTGTCTACGTGCTGTGAAAGTTCAGCAATACCTGCTTCAGCCTGAGCCATTCTGCGCTTACCTTCAAAGTTGAAGGGCTTTGTAACGATACCTACTGTGAGGATACCCTTATCCTTAGCCATCTGAGCGATAACGGGAGCTGCACCTGTACCTGTGCCGCCGCCCATACCTGCTGTGATGAATACCATGTCTGCACCGCCGAGTGAATCATTGATTGCATCCATGCTTTCTTCTGCAGCTTTCTGACCGACTTCAGGCTTTGCACCTGCGCCCTTACCGTCAGTTACCTTTTCACCGATCTGGATCTTATTTGTAGCTTTAGAGTACATAAGAACCTGCTTATCGGTATTTATAGAAATAAATTCAACGCCCTGAACACCTGCTTCAACCATTCTGTTGATTGCATTTCCGCCGCCGCCGCCGACGCCGATGACTTTTATTTTTGTGACTGCTTCAATTTCGTTTGCAATTTCAAAAGACATTTGACTTCCTCCATATATTTAATTTAGGAAAAAGGAAAATTTTCATTCCTTTTACATATAAATACAACAATACTTTTATATAATACCATGTAAAGAAGCAAATTTCAATACATCAAGTATAATAAATATTGTGTTATTTCCGATTATTTTTTTACCAATTTAGTACAATTGGCAGTGCCTCAGCCTACCGGCTCGGCTTTTACCTCATTTTCCTCAGGTTTTTCCGCTTCTTCGGGAGGCTGTGTAGTAGTCTCCTCCTGAGAATAATACTCAATCGGTGACTGGTCATCTCTTACGTAAGACCTGTCCGGATTAGTTACATCGATAATTATATGTGCTTCACTGTTACCGCTTGTTTCAGCATCCACAGTCCTGAGTGCAAGACTGAGCTTGTCCCCGAGATCAGTAAGTGTTCCTAAAACAAAAGTAATTCTGTAATTGATCATGATTCTGACATTTGCAATGTTTGTCAGGTCATACCTCGTGATATTCTCAATGCCTGCCTTTTCACATTCATCTATAAGATTAGCAAGTCTTGCTTCATCAGATGAATCGGCAAAAAGAGCGTTTGCACCGATAAACATTTCAGTAAATTCCACACCGTCAAGCTTTGCACAGCCTGTGGGAATATTCTCACTTGTTTCAAGGACCTTGAATTCTTTGTTAAGAAGAGTGTACATTCCGTTCTGTTCAACAGCAAAAAAGGCATCATAATCCTCAACAATAAGCTTGAGTGTTGAAGGATAACTTCTTTTAACAGTAACATTTCCGATATACGGCAGAAGTGACTCCACAGCGTCCTTGACTTCTTTTTTGGAAATAAGAACAAGGCTTTCACCTTTTTCTGCACCCGAAACTCTTATTATTTCTTCGTCAGAATAATACTTACTACCTGTTACACTGTCTTCAGATGCGGGAACTACCACTACGGAGCCGATTTTAAAGAAAACAAGTGCACACAGCAAATACAGCACAACAGCCAGCACGAAACTCAGTCCCGTACCGACTTTGATGCGTCTTATGATCTGTGTTCTGCGCTGTTTCTTTAACTTAAGCGCTTTTTTTTCAGCTTTGGTCAGATCCTTCTGTTCCATTCGTATCCCTTTCTTCTCTGATATCGCATCCTAAAGCGGAAAGAACACCGCTTATATCTTCGTATCCTCTTGAGATAAATTTTATATCGTCAACTGACGTTGTCCCCTGTGCAGCCGCACCTGCAAGGACAAGAGCCGCACCGCCTCTCAGGTCTGAGGCAATAACCGATGCGCCCGTCAGCATATTCACACCTTCTATGACAGCCATTCTGCCGTCAACCCTGATTTTTGCTCCGAAACGAAGCAACTCACTGACATGCTTATATCTGCTTTCAAAAATAGTTTCTATAATTACACTCGTGCCGCCGCAGACAGTCATCATTGCCATGACAGGTGCCTGCATATCCGTAGGAAATCCCGGATAAGGCATGGTCCGTATTGTCCTGACAGAGCTCAGTGATGCAGGCGCAGTAAGAGTCAGCGCGCTGGCATTTACCGTTATGTCACAGCCTGCTTCCTCAAAAACAGGAATAACAGGAGCAATATGGGCAGGAATCACATTTGTCAGATGTATTTTACCGTGAGTCATTGCAGCAGCAGACATATATGTTGCCGCAACAATTCTGTCAGGAATAACCCTGTACTCAACCGAATGAAGCTTTTCAACACCTTCTATTATTACAGTGCCTTCACCCGTACCTGAAATTCTCGCTCCGCAGCTGTTGAGGAAATCTGCCAAATCACTGATTTCCGGCTCTCTTGCTGCATTTGTGATAACAGTTGTGCCCTTTGCAGTACATGCTGTGAGAATTATATTCTCCGTAGCTCCTACACTGGGAAATGAAAGCGGTATATTCGTGCCTTCAAGTCTGTTGATTGTTTCAAATTCAATTTTTGCATATTCCTCACGGATATTCACACCGAAACGCTGAATCGCATCAAGATGCAGATCGATTGGTCTGAGTCCGATTTCACATCCGCCCGGAGTTGAAAGACTCGCCTTGCCCATTCTTCCGATGATTGCACCGAGAAAAACAACCGACGAGCGCATTTCACGCATAAGGTCGTCAGGAATATCGTAATTGATGACATCCGTACTGTCAACAATAACATTGTGACCGTCTCTTGTGACTTTACAGCCAAGATGTCTGAGAATTTTTATAGTAGCATCCACGTCAGTAATATCAGGACAGTTTTTTATAACCGACTCCCCTTTTACAAGTATCGTGGCTGCAAGAATCGGCAGAACACTGTTTTTTGAACCCTGAACACGTGTTTCTCCTACCAGACGGTTTCCGCCGTTTATTATATATCTGCTCACGGTTTTCCCACCTTTCATACTGCATACTATGCGGTGGGATATGTCCTTGTTAGCCTATAAGAGAAATAATTATTCTTGCAATCTGCTCCTGAGAATCCATTACAGCAAGTTTTTTTGCGTTTTCACCCATTGTGTCACGCAGATTCTTGTCTGCAAGAAGCTCTTTTACAGTTTCAAGCAGCTTTTCGTCTGTAAGGTCTTTTTCCTCAATTACTCTTGCTGCATTCGCATTGACAAGAGTCATTGCATTATGGTACTGATGATTCTCCGCAACATTGGGAGAAGGAATAAGTATACTTGCTTTGCCTACTGCTTCAATTTCAGACAATGTACTCGCACCTGAACGACTGATGATAATATCAGCTGCAGCAAGGCATTTATCCATATCATATATATACTCTCTTGCATCTATGTTTTTTGCGTTTTCAATATCTACGCCTTTTTCTCTGAGAGCATCGGGAAACCATTTACCGTACTGACCGTAGCCGTGGATAAAATGGCAGTTGTTTTCCTTGTAAAGAGAAGCAATAAGTCCTGTCATTGCTTCGTTTACTGTCTTGGCACCGAGACTTCCGCCGCATGAGAAAATAACAGGCTTATCATCAAGACCAAGCTCAGCTCTTGCAAAATCACTGTCTGCACGGAGGATCTCACTTCTTACGGGAAGACCTGTTACAACAGGAGGATTTTTGCATTCAAGATATTTTTCTGCTTCAGGCACTGTCAGCATTACTGCATCAACTACCTTTGAAAGCAATTTATTTGTAACACCGGGAAAAGCATTCTGCTCATGAATTGCTGTCTTTATTCCCATTTTTGCGGCTGTTCTTACAACAGGACCGCTGACATAACCACCGAATCCCACAACAACATCAGGTTTGAAATCTCTGAGAATCTTTTTTACTGCCATTCCTGAAAAAGCAAGACGCCAGAGTGTTGCAAGATTCTTGAATATATTTTTTATTGAAAGCTTACGCTGAAAACCGCTGATGGTGATTGTTCTGAAATCGAAGCCTGCTTTGGGAACAAGTCTTGACTCCATTTTGTCCTTAGTACCGATAAAAAGAATCTCGGCTTCGGGATAATTATCTCTTATTTCACCTGCTGCTGCAAGTGCAGGGTTTATATGACCTCCTGTACCGCCTGCTGCAAAAACTATTTTCATTATAATTAACCTACTTTTTATTTATTTTACCCGTTCTTGATACAGACATTACTATACCCATTTCAGCAAGAAGCATAACGAGAGACGTACCGCCGTAGCTGAAGAATGGCAAGCTGATACCCGTATTAGGCATTGAATCCGTCGCAACAGCAATATTGAGAACAACCTGCAGACCTATCTGGAAAACAAGGCCCATTGCCATCAATGCTCCGAAACGTGACTTTGCCGAAAGTCCGATTACAACTCCTCTGTACACAAGAAGAAGGAAAAGACCGATAATCAGCACCGCACCGACAAAACCAAGCTCCTCACATACAATTGAGAAAATCATATCGTTCTGCGGCTCTGAAACATACATATATTTCTGAGTTGAATTACCGAGTCCCTTACCGAAAAGACCGCCTGAGCCGATTGCATAAAGCGCCTGATTGGTCTGCCATCTTTCGCCTGTAGGGCTGTAATCCTTATCAAGCCAGCTTATAATTCTGATAGCCTGATACTCCTTAAGGAATCCGATTTTACCATCATCCTCATCTTCCACATATTCAATTCCCTGCTCCTGTGCTGCTGCCCTTGCCGCATCTTCCTTTTTGATGTCAACGTAAATGGGCACACAGACAATAAGAACAAGTGCAAGCACAAACGAAACACCTGCAATAAACCATCTGCTGCGCACTCCGCCAAGGAACATCATAACGACACCGATCGCCATGATAAGAATACAACCTGAAAGGTGATTCTCAAGAAAAACAAGAATACCGCACATGCCGAAGAATGCACAGAAGAGCCATGTAGGCACCCATGATTCCCTGACAAGTCCCATGCCGAGCTTCTTGTTGATTTTAGAAGGAATTTCAAGTCGTGAGGGTTTTGTACTACTCATTTTCTTTGCATACTTGCTGTAGAAAAAAGCACCTGCGACAATTACTGCAAATTTTGCAATTTCAGAAGGCTGGAATGTAGTAAAGCCGAGATTGATCCATCTGTAGAAGCCTGCTCTGTACTGTGGCAGCACAAAAACAATCAGCAGAAGAAATGTTGAAACACCGCACACAAACCATGCGAATTTCTTCCAGATATCAACCTTAAGTCGTGAAGTGATATACATCACCACAAGTCCGATTACTGCAAAAAATGCCTGTCTTCTGATAAAGTATGTTGAATCGCCGTATTTACTCATGGCGTAAGGATAGCCTGCTGAAAACATCATTACAAGGCCTACGCAAAGCAATGCAAGAACGATTATCAGAAACCATATATCAACACTGCCGTAATTGGCAAAAGTATTCCACAGCTTTTTTAAACTGAAGCTGTCCTTTGTCTGCTTTGACATGCTCCTTACCTCCGTTTTGATTTAAAAGAATTTTGTTTTATTTAGGCTGACCGAAATGAATAAGAAGAATTGCAATCAGTGAGCCGATTATATTGATAAGAGAAAATACATAAACAATCTTTTTCTCTTTCCAGCCGCACTTTTCAAAATGATGATGAATAGGAGCCATCTTGAAAATACGCTTACCGTGTGTGAGTTTGAAGTATCCGATCTGAAGAACGTCTGAGCCGAATTCCATTACATAAACAATACCTGTAAGGAATATAATCCAGGGCATATCGAGACAGTATGAAACTGCAACCACGAGACCACCGAGGAACATTGAGCCTGTATCACCCATCATAACCTTTGCGGGATTCCAGTTCCAGATAAGGTAGCCTGCAAGAGCACCGAAAAGTGCTGATGAAAGAAGGCTGACACCAAATACACCTCTGAGAATACCGATAACGATTGCTGCTGCGGCAAACGTTGCCGTAACCGAAGCGCAAAGACCGTCAATACCGTCAGTAAAGTTTACTGCGTTGACAGTACAGTAGAGAACAGCTGCACCGAAAAGCCAGAAGAACCAGCCCAGATCAACATTGCCGATAAAGGGGAACCATATATATGTTGCATCAACAGCATAAAGAGAGCCAAGATAGCCTGCCATTACGATAACCTGTGCAACAGTTTTCTGGATAATTGTAAGACCGAGGTTTCTCTTTTTGACAACCTTGATATAGTCATCAAAGAAACCGATAAGTGCAAATGCAAATGCCATTACAATACCTGCATAGAACTTTGTCTTCACTGCACCGGGAACAAGGCTGTCACCTGCAACGATGTCTGTGCCGAGTATCTTATCTGTAACAAGAACTACAAGCAACGCAACAAACAGACCTGCCATAAACAGCACGCCACCCATTGTGGGAGTACCCTGCTTATTCTTATGCCATGAGGGGCCTATATCAAGTATTGTCTGACCGAATTTAAGTTTATGCAACCAGGGAATAACAACATATCCTAGCAGAAATGCAACCAGAAAGCCGATTACTGCCGCAATTGCAAGAGCCAACCATGTATTCATATCTTTTTCCGCCTTTCACAATCAAACCATTTTTTCATAAACCAAGTTGATTACATTTTCAAGCTTCATACCTCTGCTTGCCTTGAACAGCACTGCATCGCCTTCAGTGATTATTTCACTGATTTTTTCTCCGAGCGCTTTTTCATCAGTAAAATGATATATTTCACTGACACCTTCTGCACTCTGTGCTGTATAAGCTGACTCTTTGCCGTATGCAAAAAGTATATCAACGCATTTTTCTGCAGCATATTCACCGCACTGTGTGTGTGCTGTCTCAGAATAATCACCAAGCTCAAGCATATCACCGAGCACTGCAACAGTACGCTTTGCACCGATTGAAGTAAGAGCATTGATACCTGCTTTTACCGAATCGGGGCTTGCATTGTAGCAGTCTTCAATGAATGTCACACCATTTTTTATTACTGTGCGCTGTCTCATGCCTGCAGGAACATAATTTTTAATCGCATCTGCCGCCTTCTGAGGGTCAATTCCGAGACTTACGCCTGCACCGAATGCAGAAAGAGCATCGTATACGTTATGAATACCTGCTGCGGGGACGTACATTTTGTATTTATTGTTCTTGTAAAGAACATTACATTCGGTACCGTCTGCCTTCATGTCGATATCAACTGCTCTGATATGGCATTTTTCGTTTTCGATACCGAAAAAGATTATTTCATAATCATCATTTTCAACCTGAGAAAGAAGGTCATTATCACCGTTGATGACAAGCGGTGAGCCTTTTTTCATGCCTTCAAGAATTTCAAGCTTTGCAAGAAGAATGTTTTCTCTTGAGCCTAAATTCTCAATATGGGAAACACCTACGTTTGTGATTATACCCACGTCAGGTCTTGAAACTACGGTAAGACGGGCAATCTCATCCTTATGATTCATACCCATTTCAATAACTGCAGCCTCGGTTGATTCATCAATATTGAAAAGAGTCATGGGCATACCGATGTCGTTATTGAGATTTCCCTGAGTCTTGAGA
Organism: Clostridia bacterium; assembly: GCA_017549665.1. The sequence continues at coordinate 17,185 of JAFYUD010000261.1, forward strand.
GTATTATACTCACTTTCCATAACAAGTGCAGTCATTTCCTTTGTTGTAGTTTTACCTACACTGCCTGTAAGACCGATAACGGGAATGTCAAAAAGACCTCTGTAATATGAAGCAAGGTCAAGAAGTGCCTGTTTTGTGTCTGCAACTCGGATAACGGGAATTGAGCATTCAACTTCCTTTCTCACAAGCACTGCCGCCGCACCGTCATTCACTGCATTTGCAACGAAATCGTGTCCGTCGAATTTTTCACCCTCAAGAGCAATGAACAAACCACCCTTAACGGGTTTTCTTGAATCGGTATAAACGCCTTTGAAACTGCCGTCACCTGAAAGCTCACCTTTTACGGCTGCTGCGGCATCAATCAATCTTAACTCTTTCAAAACAATCAACCTTTTATTGAACCGTCGAGAATACCTCTGACGATTTCTCTTTCATCATAATGTATTTTACCCGTATTAAGGATCTGATATGTTTCATGACCCTTACCTGCAAGGATAATTATATCGTCTGCCTCAGCTTCAGCCATTGCAGCGGCTATAGCCTGAGTTCTGTCTTCCTTGATGATTTTCTTTACCTTTGAGCCCTTGACACCTGCAAGGATGTCCTCAATTATAGCGTCGGGTGCTTCGCTTCTGGGGTTATCAGATGTCACAACTATAACATCTGAAAGCTTTGCAGCAATACTTCCCATTATGGGACGCTTTGTCTTATCTCTGTCACCGCCGCAGCCGAAAACAGTGATAATACGGTTTTTGGCAATCTTTCTCAGTGAAGAAATAATATTTTCAAGTCCGTCGGGAGTGTGTGCATAGTCAATAATGACTGTATAATCAGTATCTGTGGGCACTACTTCAATTCTGCCCTTGACACCCTCTGAAAGTGACAGTGCATAAAGCACCTCACTGAAATCAAAACCAAGCTCAATAAGTGTCACAGCCGCAGCCATTGAGTTATAAACTGTAAATTCACCGGGGATTGAGACCTTTACTCTCTCAACATAACCCATTGTCACAAGCTCATATTCAATGCCGTCTGCCTTATATCTGATATACTTCGCAGTGTAATCAGACTCATCCTGATTTACGGAATACGTTACCATTCTGCCGTCTGAATGACGCATCATAGCCATTGCGTGTTCATCATCAAGATTGAGAACACATACTTCTGAAGCAGAGAAAAGCTTTGCCTTCGCTTCTGCGTAATTTTCAAATGTGCCGTGATAATCAAGGTGATCCTGTGTAAGATTTGTGTAAACACCTGCAGCGAATTCAATACCTGCCACACGCTCCTGTGCAAGAGCCTGAGAAGAAACCTCCATTACGCAGTATTCGCAGCCCTCTTTTACCATTTCGGCAAACAGCTCGTTAAGCTCAAAGCTTTCGGGAGTTGTCAGCGCAGCAGGGAAAACCTTGTCACCTGCCATATTCATAACGGTGCCGATAAGACCTGTCTTATGGCCCATTTTTTCAAGCATATTCTTTATAAGAAAAGCAGTTGTCGTCTTACCGTTTGTGCCGGTGATACCGATAAGCTTTATCTTTCTTGCAGGATTGCCGAAGAAATTAGCACACATCACGGAAAATGCCGCACGTGTATTCTCAACAACAACCTGATTTGCAAGACCGAGATCATGGTCGCACACAACAAGCACCGCACCTTTTTCAAGTGCTTCTGCAGCTGCATCATGACCGTCAAAACGGGCACCTTTTATGCATACAAATATACAACCGGGAGCTACCTTTCGTGAATCAGCAGTAACAAGATTCACCTCGGCATCCTCATATACATCATAAGTTTTTATTGAATCCAGAACTTCGGATATTTTCATAATATAACCTCCCGTCAGTCTGCAACGTCTACATTTGTCTTGAATGAAACTGTGATAATTTCACCCATATTCACACTCTGACCGGCTTCAATACTCTGTTTATAAGCATAAACAGTACCGCTGTTGAGTGAGCTGCCTGAAATTTTAATATTCAGACCGCTGTTTACGGCAAGCTTATTTGCCTGACTTACCGTACAGCCTGTGAAATCAGGTACTGTAACAGTTTCACTTGTATGACCCTGCTCAGTGTAAACAACGATTATACCGTCTGCAGGAATTTCTCTGCCTGCATCGGGATACTGTGCCACAACCTTGTCACCGTCACCGACAACCTTGATTGAAAGCTCAAGACCTGCAATTGCAGAATTTGCCTGAGCGATTGTCTTGCCTGTAAGAAGAGGTGCAGTTTCAACAAGAAGAGACATTTCTTCTCTGTTATATGAACGCTCAACACCGAGATGAGTAAGCACCTGTTCAAAGACTTCACCTGCAAGAGGAGCTGCAACAGCACCGCCGCCGTGTTCACCGTCAGGCTCGTCAACGATGATAATTACTGATATTTCAGGGTCATCAGCAGGAGCAAAACCGCAGAATGAAGCGATATATTCTTCTGCCTGACCGTCTTTGTTTTCTACAAGCTTTTCTGATGTACCGGTCTTACCTGCGACATGATAACCTGCAACGTATGCGTTTTTACCTGTACCTGTTGCAACAACTTCTTCCATACAATAGCTGATGATTTCAGCTGTTGACTCTGAAATTACCTGTCTTCTGATAACAGGCTCAGTTTCACGCACAGTGTTTCCTTCTGCATCGATCTCCTTGCTGACAAGGTAAGGAGTCATAAGGTTACCGCCGTTTGCTACTGCTGAAATCGCAGTAATCATCTGAAGAGGTGAAACCTGGAAGGTCTGACCGAATGAATATGACGCAAGGTCAGATTTTGAGAAATTGTTACGGGACATATACAGAACGCCTTTTGCAGGAGAAAAGTCACCTGTAGTGTCTACACCTGTCTTTTCTGTAAGTCCGAATGCTTCAAAATAGTCATAATATACATCTTTGCCCAGATTACTTGCAACAGTAACGGCAAAGGGATTACATGAGTTTTTAAGAAGGTCAACAAGAGTCTGACTTCCGTGACCGCCGCTCTTCCAGCAGTGGATGTCTCGTGTTGCGAAATTGATAATTCCGCTGCAGAAATAACCAGTATTAAGGTCTGCTACACCCTCTTCAACAGCTGCTGCAGCCGTGATTACCTTGAAAACCGAGCCGGGCTCGTAAGTGTTGGTAATAGCTCTGTTACTCCACTGAAGATTCTGGAAATATGTCTTACTTCTCAGATATTTCTCATTTTCGTCAAGTGATTCAGGCTCTGTTTCGGAAGCTGCTTCCTTATAACGGTCTGCAAGCTCCTCACTCTTGAGAAGATAAGGGTCGTTAAGGTCATAGTCGGGCAATGAAACCATGCCGAGAATTGCACCTGTGTCAACATCCATAACGATACCGTAAATGTTTTCAGCACCTGTATCTTCAAGAGCCTTTGAAAGCACATCTTCAAGAATATGCTGAATGTAAATATCGATTGTCAGCACAATACTGTTACCTTCCTGTGCCTCATAAACCGTTTCATACTGATTGGGCATTTCACTGCCGTTACCCTTTACAGCTGTGATTGTTCTGCCTGCAACACCTTTGAGAGTATCGTCATAATAATACTCAAGACCTGCTCTGCCGACACCGTCACTTCCTGTAAAACCTATAACTGTTGATGCAAGTGATGAATAGGGATAATATCTCTTTACATCAGGGTCAATACAGACAATATTGCTCAGATCAATAGGATTTTCGTCACGGTCTGCATATTCATCAATAAAATCGAGAATAGCATCACGTGTATCCTTCTCAATACCGCTTTTTACAAGCTGATAGCTGTAATTTTTCTGTGTATATTTGAGTACTGTTTCTTCCTCAACACCGAGAATTGCAGAAAGACCGCTGGCAATGATACCTCTGACCTGATCTCTTTCTTCCTCGTCAAAATTGTTGATTTTTGAAGGATTGAGGTAAACCTTCCATACAGAAGCACTCTGCGCAAGGACATTCATGTTTGCGTCGTAAATCTTACCTCTGCTTGCGGCAATTTCATTGTCACTGAGCTGCTGGCTTTCTGCTTTTGATGAATAATAATCGCCCTTGATTATCTGCAGATAACCGATTCTGCCGATAAGAAGTACAGCCGCAACAGCAACAATAACAAGTGCAGCAAGACCTCTCTGATTCTTATTCACTTTCGCTTTCATGCCGGTTCACTCCTTCTGAAACCATGATTTACCGCATTTTTCGGCATTTTTTTTACTTCTTCAAATTGCCATAAAAAGGGCGAAATACATTTCGCCCTTTTTTACGGTGTTTCCTCTTTTGCAGCAGGCCCGCCTGCCGCTTTAAAACAATCCCTGAATTATGTTTATTTTGTATTGCGGAAAAATATAACGCATTTCTGTTTATTCTGCCTGAGAAGCCTGATTCTGACTTCCGAAATATGATTTTCCTCCGGAAAGAACAACATGATTGCCTGCATCAGATTCAAAATATGTAATCTTATAATTTTCAAGTCTGACCATTCCGAGTGTATTTTCTGCGTAATCCTCAATCTTATCGATTGAAACCATTCCCTCAAGTGCAGAGTTGAGTCTTACGTTTTCACTCTTTGCAATCTCAATTTCTGACTCAACTGAATTGATTTTTGAAGCAGTTTCGTCAAGTCTGACATTAAGATACATTGCTGCGCATATAATTGAAAAGACACAGAAAACGCAAGCAAGAACCTTCATTGAGCTGATGAAAGAAGCCTGAGTTGCCTTCTTTGCTGATCTTGAAACGCTCTGAGAGCTCTTTTTACGGGTTGTCTGCTTTTTCTTAGGAGCTTTTGAAGGCTGAGGATCGTACTTCGGATCCAGCTTGGGCGCAGCTGTACCGTCGTCATACCAATCAAACAGTGATATATTGTATGCTGCTGAACTTTGCGCCACTTTAAATCTCTCCTTAAAAATTTTACTTCAGTTTTCTGATTGCCCTGAGCCTTGCGCTGCGGCTTCTGGGATTTTCTTCAACCTCGCTGTCACTTGGTGCAACCGATTTAAAAAGAAGCTTACCCTTCGGCTCATTTCCGCATACACATACGGGAAATTCGGGAGGGCATGTACAACCTTTGCACAGCTCGTTGAATGTATTTTTTACTATTCTGTCTTCCAATGAATGGAATGTTATTATCGCAAGTACGCCGCCCTTGTTAAGGGACTCAAACATATCTGCCAGTGCACCGGGAAGCATCTCAAGCTCTCTGTTTACGTAAATTCTGAGCGCCTGGAATGTTCTTCTTGCGGGGTGACCGTCACGTTTTGCCTTTGCAGGCATTGAAGCGGAAATAATATCGCACAGCTCAAATGTTGTTTCAACCGGCTTTGTCTCTCTCGCTTTTACGATATTCTTTGCAATACTCATTGCAAATTTCTCTTCTCCGTATGAACGGATAATCTCACACAGCTCTCTTGCGGAAAGATTATTTACCGCATCATAAGCTGAAAAACCGCTTTTGCTCATTCTCATATCAAGAGGAGCATCAGCATGATAAGAGAATCCTCTCTCACCGTTGTCAAGCTGATAGGAGCTTACGCCAAGGTCGGCAAGAATACCGTCAACACCTTCAATCCCCTTATCTGCAAGAACTGATTTTATATTATCAAAAACATCGTTTACAATGACAACCTTGTCATTATCTTTAAATCTGTTTGTCAGGACTGCCACGGCGTCGGGGTCACGATCAATGGCAATGAGCGTGCCAGTCGGCCCGAGTGACTCGGCAATTTTGGAGGAATGTCCCCCTCCGCCGGCAGTCGCATCGACATATATCCCATCCGATTTAACAGAGAGTGCATCAACTGCTTCATTAAGCAATACTGACTTATGGACAAATTCCATTGCACGTTCCTCCGTAAATTACAAGTTTAGAAATAGATACCCTCTGAAAGGTCATCTTCGTCATCAAGCTCTTCGATAGTCTTCCATGCTGTTGCATCCCAGATTTCAACACAGTTACCCATACCGACGATGACTACGTCTTTATCAAGTGAAGCATGCTCAAGGAAATCAGCACCGATTGTGATTCTGCCCTGCTTGTCCATTTTACAGGAAGCAACACGGCTGAAGAATTTACGTTTCTTGCTTCTGGCTGCAGCTGAATTTGTTTCCTCATTGATTTTCTCAATAAGCTGTGCCCAGCGCTCTTCGTTATAAAGACAAACGCAATTTTCAGGAGCTCTGTAGATATAAAAATTCTCGCCGAGGTCCTCACGGAATTCAGCAGGTATAAATACTCTGTTTTTAGGATCCAAGGTATGATTGAATACACCTGTGAAATTCATGATTTCCTCCTTTCTTACTCCACTTTACTCCATTTTAGTGAAATTACAGTGTAATTTTGCTCCACGATGACTTTATTATATAGCTAAACAGCGCAAAAATCAAGAGTTTTGGAGGATTTTTTTCAAGTTTTTTTAATTTTTTATTATTCTTTAAAAGAACAATAATATATATCTGTCCCCTTTTTTGTACCATTTTCGCCCCCATTCCACTATTTGGAGTATTGAAAATATGTTCACCCCCATGATATAGTGTTTTATGCAGTCAGGAGGTGTAAAAATGAAAAAATTTACTGCAATTTTACTTGTGATTATTATGGTTATAATACAGGTTTCAGTTCAGGTTTCCGCTTCTGATTCAGCTGTTTCTGCAGGAAAAGTCACAACAGAATCAACAGCACTGAATGTCAGAAGCCAGCCGTCCTCATCGTCTTCAATCATAGGCTCACTGAAGAGAAATTCATACGTAATGCTCATAAGCAAATCGGGTCAGTGGTGGCTGGTGGAGTACAGTGACGGGAAAACAGGCTATTGCCACAGTGACTACATTACTCAGCTGTCAGCACAGCCGAAATACACAACAGTATCATCAGGATACCTGAATGTGCGTACAGGTGCAGGCACATCATACAGCGCAAAGGACAAGCTTTTCAACGGAGAAAAGGTGTTTGTTCTTTCCGAAAGCGGAAACTGGGCACTGGTGCTTTTTGACGGAAACGAAACCGGCTACGTAAACACAAGCTATCTCAAAGCGGCATCAACATCGGCAGACCGACTTTCTGTCCCCTATTTTTCTCAGACTGATTCCCGTTGGTCAGGAGTTTACCTGGGATCATCAGGTCAGACACTGGGAAGAATCGGATGCACCACAACTTGTCTTGCAATGACAGAAAGCTTCCGCACAGGCACTACAATACGACCGGACACGATGGCAAGCAGGCTGACCTATTCATCATCAGGCTCGCTTTACTGGCCGTCAAATTACAGAACAACAACTTCTGTAAGCTACAGCAGCATACGGAGCATTCTTGATCAGGGCAAGCCTGTAATTCTCGGTCTTCGCACAGCCTCGTATAATACACATTGGGTTGTTGTAACGGGTTATTCGGGTGATACTTATTATGTAAATGATCCGGGATCATCATCAAGAACAACACTCGGTCAGGTATTTGCAAAATATCCATATTTTTATAAATTGGCTTATTATGTATAAAAAACTCCCCTGACGGAAAAAATACCGTCAGAGGAGATGACCCGAATGGCACAGGACAAAGAATATGAAATTATGACAGAAAAAGCTTCACCTCCGTCACCGAAAATCAAAAACTCGATTATGGCTTTTGTTTTCGGCGGTGCAATATGCACCATGGGTGAAGCTTTACGCACACTTTACACTTATTTCGGAATAAAAGAAGACACCGTAAAAATACTCATACCGGTCACACTGATTGTGCTTGCGGCAATTCTCACGGGAATCGGAGTATTTGATAAAATTGCAAAGCATGCAGGTGCAGGCACGCTCGTACCAATAACAGGCTTTTCAAACGCCGTAGTTTCCTGCGGTCTTGAATACAAAACCGAGGGCTACGTCATGGGCGTTGGCTCTAAGATGTTTACAATTGCAGGCCCTGTTATTGTTTACGGCACAGCCGCAAGTGTGCTTTACGGAATTATTTACTGGCTGACAAGTGTATTATAAAAAAAGGACTGATTTATCGCAAGATATATCAGTCCTTTTTATACATTATAATAATACCTCTTTATTTGTTCCGTAGAAAATATCATCCCTGCCTGAAATCAGCTCAAAAAATGCTTCAAGCTTGCACCAATAGTCACTGCCGTAGTCCATTTCATAGGAATGACCCCAGATGTAAAATATCTTTTGCTCTGTGGGTTTAAGAGATATGAATTCTTCTCCCAGCTTCATCATTTCGTCAAAATCAAGATGATAAACCGAGGGATTGAATCTGTACAGATTTTTCTGAATATCAAAATTACCTGTGCTTGTAATAGTACGGCTGTATCTGACACCTGTATTGTTGCGTATTATCTCAGCCACACGGTCATCATTATTCACACCGCCGCCGGGATAAGCCATTCCCACAACCTCATAGCCCGCAAGCTCTGACAGTCTTATTCTGTCCTGCTCCACCTGAGCGATTATTTCTGCTTCTTCCAGAGTCGGAAGCATGGGATGAGTAAGAGTATGCACTGCAATTTCATGCCCCTCATAAACATGCCTTACATCATCGGGATGAATTTTATAATGGGCAATAAGCTGATTTTCACGTCTGAGCATACCTCTCTGTCCGAGAAAGCCTGAATTTATATTGAATGTGCATTTAAGATTGTATTTATTAAGAAGCTCAATAAGTCTTATATCCTGAGTAACACCGTCATCATAACTGAATGTAACCGATTTGAGTTTTTTGTTATTCATTTTTATCACCCGGAATAATCATATCACACAAAAAAACCGATGTAAATACTTCCTGAGAATAAAAAAAAGAGACCGGAACGAGTCCGGTCAGTTTTTTTAAAAATTAAAGTCCGAGATCAGCTCTGTTCTCTTCGGGTACGAGCTCGATGAGACCGCTAACAACTTCGTCAAGAAGGCCGAACTTGTTAAGAGCGATAGCAAGCTTGATAACTTTAACGAGAAGTTTGATAAGTGTTACCATTATATTTTCCTCCTATAAATAATATTGGTATCATTATAATACTATTTATAATCCCCACAGTCAAGAGAAAATGGAAATATTAACAATTCGTTCAATTTTATATCAAATTTATTACAAAATTTATTTTTTTAATTGCTTTTTTGAAAAGTTAGAGTTGATTATACTGTTACAGATTTCACTGTCAGTATAGTCTGATGCCACTATTCCGTACCGTTTTCCTGCTGTGAAATCATATTTCTTCAGCTGCTTGTTGATGTAACGGACATTTATACTCGGCACAAAGCAACATGTACAGCTTGTAAGACAGATTTTGAAGTCACATTCGTCTTTATTTTCAAGAAAACGTGTAACCGTGCCCCACTTTTTCTTTCCTTCAACCTTATAAGAATCCTGAACAAACATTGTTGCATACTTTTCAGATGTAACAAGCCGGCATATGTCACTTTTAAACCATGAATCAACCTGCTTTGTTCCCACATACGGATACGATGTAAAATCAATTCCGCTGTCTGTATCGTCAAACTTTTCCTTATCTGCTGAAACAACACGCAGAAGAACAATTTTACCCCTTGCTTCACCAATTGTAGGAATTGCATTTTTCAGATACCATTTATTCTGATTATCTCTGATATATCTTTCATAAAAATCTGAATAAAATCTGTCACCCGTACCGCTGATAGTTTCCTTCAGCTGAAACAGGATTGTTTCAGTGGGATTCTTTTCAAGGAATTCAAGACACATTTTTACAATATCAGCAGCCGTAAGCTCCTGCGCAAAAAGCCCCTTTGATTTCTTACACGTTGCTATGCTGTGAGATGCCTTGAAAACATCGTTTTCGTACCTGAATCTGAAATCAAAATACCTGACACCGTTTTCAAGCTGTTCATCAACCGTCAGGTGCTGTGTACGGCTTATGAATGAGAACGCAACAAAACACGTTGCACTGTCATGCGTACCGGGGATATTGATATCTGTTATAAGCTTTTCATCAGGCAACGAAGCCATCCATGAACTGTTCATATCACTTTAATTTCAGGACAGCATTGTAATCCGATACCGAATAATTGCCTAAAGTATTTTTAAGCATATCATAGAAATCAAGCTGTTCTCCCTGAGAACCTTTCATTTTTTTATTCAGAATTGACCACAAAGGCCTGAGTCGTCTGAAAACTCTCAGCACCGTATCACCGGTGGGCGTACCCTCAATAAACGGCTGATCGCCTTCAAACATATATCTTACTATATCAACAGCAAGATCAATGAATTTAACATTTTTAATCTCTTTATCACACTTCACAAGAAGCAGTTTTGCAATTCTGCCCACTGTCCACTCAGAAAGTGCACCGCCGATTTTACGGACTATGGGATAAATTTTCGGATTATCCTTGACATTAAGCTTTCTGAGTATTCTGCCGGGATCGGTTTTCATACCTGTGATAAGAACTCTTATCATTCGTTCAAACTGATCACGCATATACTCAGTGCAGTCCTTACCATTTGTATCCCATTCAAAATCAGGCACGGGAATACTCTTTATATCAACGGCGGAATCATCCTCAACCGTTACAAGACGCATGAATGCTGGACAACCGATTGCCGAGCCTGTACAGACATCGTAAAAGATATTTCCGTTTTCTGTTGTAACGGAATTGATACTCTGATTATGCATATGACCTGTAAAAATCAGATGCACGCCGTTATCTGCAAGAAGTGTATAAAGCTTTTTACTTTCCTTCTGCCTTGCATCAGGAATAAGCGTAAGTACAGGCTGACCGGGAAGCACGGGATAATGCTCCATTGCGATCATCATCTGCCCGTCGTCCTCTGCTTTTTTCATCTGCTCCGTTGCCCATGCAAGAAGCTCATCTGTATATGCAATATTTTTTCTTTCTTCACTGTCATTGCAAAGCACAAGAAGTCTGAGTCCCTCTGTAAGCTGTGCCACATAGGAAAGATTTTCTCTGTAAAAAGATATTGCCTTATCGTAACCAAAATCCTTGTAATAGTCATAGAGATCAAAGAAGCCGACCCCTTCGACTGTCTGTCTGCCCTCTTCGGTATATTCAAAAGGATTCTGCTCCATATCGTGTCCTGCAGTGACGACATAGACATCCTTGCCTGCGTCTTTAAGCTTATTGAGAAGCTGTACGAATTCTTCATGGCTTGCCTTCTCACCGTTGAACGAAAGGTCACCTGCAATGAGAATTGTATCTGTCTGGGTCTGCTTTGCAAGGTAATCAAAAACTGCATCATTTATATACGGAGTTTCCGCAAAGCATTTCTGTTCAAAATCCATGAACTCCTCGTATGCTTTGCCGCTTGCCGAAAGACTTTTTGCAAAATAATGTGTATCAGTTATAACAAAAAACTTAAACTGCTGCATTGTCTTCCTCCGATGAAGCTTCAGCCTGCTGTCTTCTTGCCACGACCTGATTATGAATATCTTCCTTTGTCTTACCTGTCAGCTTATAGAAGAAGAAAGGCACACCTGCAAGGAACATCATAATACCGTGAATGATTGTATAGAAGAATAAAAGAAGAATTTTTGTATCAAAGCTCTGATCAGGAGCGTTGGGAACATAGTGGATAATTGAATCGTCACCGTAAAGCACAAGAGGTGCAAGTGAGCTTGCGATTGTGCCGCTGATAAGTGTTCCGATTGAAATAACAAAGGGCATTGAAGCATCAAGACGCTTACCGGTTTTAAGCTCAATATCTTCAAGCACATCTGCCTGGAACATTGAAGGCAGAAGATTTGATGCACCGAACTGAAGACCGATAAGGAAAAGGAATGCAACAAAAACAACCATAAGAACAGGATTGGGATTTTTGAAGTAGAAATATCCCACCGTAAATGCAATACAGTTTGCTGTTACAGAGTAAATACCGCTTGCAATGTAAAGCACTCTTGCATTGAACTTCTTGAGAAGGAAGTTGATTACAAGCATACCTACAGCTGTACCGATACCTACGGGAAGAACGAAAATAATCTTCTTTGAAGCTGAGCCGAGAACTGCAATAGCAAGGAATGTTTCCATATAAGTTGCAATACCTCTGAAGCTCTTGAGAAATTCAGAGAAAATAATTGTCCATGCATACTTGTTGCTGATAATATCCTTGAAGCCTTCAAGAGGATTCTTTTTCTCTGCTGTGTAAGGAATTCTTTCTCTTACAACATTCATACCGAGAAGAACGGTAATAACACCTGCAACACCGCAGATTGCAGAGCTGATTATGTACTGAAGACCTTCGTTATCCTTCCAGATAAGACCGACAACAAGAAGAACCACAAGAGGTGCAGAGTTACCGATAGCAGATGAAATACTTCTGAATGAAAGAAGCTGGTCACGCTCTTTCATATTGGGAGTCATAACATTGGCAATCATATTGATTGAATTACCGAATGTGCAGATAATACCCCATGCGATATTGATTGTAAGAACGTAAATAATAAGTGTTGTGCCTGCAATACCCTTAGGTGCTATAAAGTTAAGCATAAGCACAATAAGCATGGGCAATGCAATTGTAAGTACAATAGGTCTGAATTTTCCTTTTTTACCCATTCTTCTTCCGTCAATGTACATAACGATAAAGAAATTGAGAACAAAACATGACACACTTGTTATTGCTGAACAAAGTGAGTTCATGTCTTCTGAAAGACCGAGAACGTTAACAAGGTAAGCATTTCTGTTGCCGCCTACCATACCTGTCATCATTGTGTAAAAGAATACGCCTGCCAGATACAGTATCCATTCATTGGTTTTCAGATGCTTTTTTTCTGTTGAATTACTCATAAAGTTTCCTCCCCTGCAATTTACACAACAAATGTGCAATTACTGTCACTTATGATTATAGCACACGGCATTACAGCAAATCAACACCCTAATTTTTAATAATTATTCAAAAAAAATATTGTAATTGTACTTCTAATCGGACATTTAATGTTGTATAATACGATTGTGATAATCAACAAACCTTATTCAAAGGAGACTGTCTTATGCCTAAATCTGAAAATCAGAAGCTCAAGCTGTTATACATAGCAGATTTTCTTACCGAAAAAACTGACGAAAACCACTCTGTCACATCCGTGGACATTATCAGCATGCTCGCATCAAACGGCATTGCCGCCGAAAGAAAAAGCATTTATGCAGATATTGATGCGCTGAGAAATTTCGGCATGGATATCGATATCGCAAAAGGCAGGACAGGCGGCATAAGACTTCTTTCAAAGAAATTTGAGCTTACTGAGCTTAAGCTGCTTGTTGATGCGATTCAGGCTTCCCGCTTCATCACTGAAAAGAAAAGCTATGCACTTATCAGAAAGCTCAGCGAGATGACAAGTGAATACGAAAGAAAAGAATTACAGCGCCTTGTTTTCATTTCAAACAGAATCAAAAATGAAAACGAATCAATCTATTACAGCACTGACAATATCTACAACGCAATCAATACTGACAAGCAGATATCATTCCTTTACTTCAATTACGGCGCAGATAAGAAAAAACACTATCATAACAACAACCAGCCAATTACAATCAGCCCCTACGGTTTACAGTATGACAGTGAAAAATATTATCTTATTGCTTACGATGCCAAGTCTGACATCATAAAGCATTATCGTGTTGACAAGATGGAAAATGTTATTATCACCGACAAAACCAGAATCGGCAAGGAGCATTTCAAGAAATTTGATGTGGCAGCATATTCAAACGCAACACTCAAGATGTATTCCGGTACAATAGCAAATGTCACCCTCAAGTGCCCCGACAAATTCGCAGGCGCAATCATAGATAAATTCGGAAAAAAGGTTAAATTCTTCCCCACTGATGACGGAGAATACACAGTAACCGTTGAAGCAGCGCTGACTCCGACATTGTATTCATGGGTATTCACTTTCGGCGGAGAAATGAAAATCACCCATCCGCAGAAAGCTGTGCAGGAATACAGAAAGCAGCTTAAAGATGCATTGAAGGCAATGGAATAACTTTAAATCAGTTCCGTGCAAATGAATGATGAATTTCTGCTATTTAAGTCACAAGTATAAATAAATGTATTGATATGGTGAATTAAAATGCCAATAGGGAGAAGTAGAAAATTTCGATATTTCTAATTTATCTAACAATGTTTTTAGACTAATTTGCCAGCGTTAAGAGAATATATTCAAAACATTAGAGTATAATACTTTTTCAAAATGTTGATTTTTTATTTTAAATGTGATATATTACATACAATAGCAATGACGAGAAAGAGTAAGCATCTGAAGCTTTTCAGAGAATCCCATCATCTTTTGGATGTGCTGTGAATGGGTAAAGTGAATTCTGCTGAACATGGTCTCTGAGCTGCGTACCGAGCTTTATGTTAGGCTACGCCGGGATCGCCCGTAACAGCGATAGAGTTTCGACAGATCATTTCCTGTCCGAACTTGATAAGGCTTGTTGTCGTGAGAAACAAGTGAATTAGGGTGGTAACACGTGAGTAA
>JAFYUD010000262.1 GCA_017549665.1 Clostridia bacterium
CCCTATATCGTCTGGCTTGTAATCGGTATTATCTGCTGGTATTACATGAATCAGGCAATGCTCGGTGCAGATATGTCCGTAATAAACTTCAGCGACGTGCTTAAAAGGATGAAATTCCCCATTGCAATCGTCCCTGCAAAAACAATTGCTTCAAACCTTATCACACACGTATGTTCAATGGTTATAGTTTTTGCCGTAGTGCTTATAGGCGGCGCAAAAATCAGCTCAAGTATATGGCTTCTGCCTTATTATATTTTCGCAAGCACATTCTTTATACTGGGATATTCACTGATTGCATCAACAATCAACGTACTTTTCAGGGATTTTCACAATCTTTCAAACACGGCAATGAGATTTCTTTTCTTCATTTCACCCGTTATGTGGGAGCCGTCAGAAGACAGTGAAATTCTTGTCCTGATAATGAAGCTCAATCCCTTTGCATACATACTCAACGGATACAGAGACACAATTCTCTACGGCTGGAATTTCTCCGAAAATCTTGACACGGGTCTGATTTTCTGGGCAATTTCAATCGTGATGTTTATAACCGGATGCTTTATGCACATGCGTATGCGCCATAAATTCATCGATACACTGTAAGGAGGTTTTTTAATGAGCGAAAACAGAATTATCACTCCTGACAGTGATGATGTTATTATCTGTGACCATGTTACAAAAGACTACGCTCTCTATTCCTCTTTCGGTGATAAAATCAAAGGTCTTTTTTCAAAGCAGCACAAGGTTTCTTCATTCAGAGCGCTGGATGATATAAGTGTTACAATGAAAAAAGGTGAATGTGTAGGTCTTATTGGTCTTAACGGAAGCGGTAAATCCACACTTGCAAGCATAATCACGGGTATTTCGTCCCCCACATCAGGTAGCGTGACTGTCAAAGGTGAGGTAAGCATGCTCTGTGCATCATCAGGTATGCGTTCACAGCTTTCAGGCGTTGATAATATACGCTTCAAATGTCTGCTTATGGGTTATACTGACAAGCAGATCAAGGAAATGGAAAAAGAGATAATCGAATTTGCCGACATCGGTATACATATAAATCAGCCTGTAAAAACATACTCAAGCGGTATGCGCTCAAGACTCGGTTTTGCAATTGCCGTAAATATCGACCCGGATATTCTTATTATTGACGAGGCTTTGTCAGTAGGTGACTCAAGCTTTACCGACAAATGTCTTGCAAAGGTTGATGAATTCAAACAGAAGGGCAAGACTATCATTTTTGTCAGTCATGCAGTTACATCAATGACAAGCTTCTGCGACAGAGTAATCTGGATAAATCAGGGTAAGCTAATCGGTGCAGGTACGACTGACGAGATAATCAAGCCTTATTGCGGCTTTGCAAGAGAATTCAACGGTATGACAAATGAGCAGCGTAAGAATATGATACCTGACCTGAAGGAATATCAGGCAAAATACTGCAGATAAGGGGAAAAACCATGAGTGAAGTAAATTATGAGCTTATATTGCAGGAAAATGAACGCCTGAAAAAAGAAAACGAGGCACTGCTAAATGAAATAAAAAACTGCCGTGACGACGTGTGTAAGCAGATTGGTGTAATAACCTCTGTAAAAAAAGAAATGCGCCGTTACGAAGTGCAGATAAACTCTCTCAAAACAGAAAATGAAGAGCTTAAGAGACGATTTGCAAAAATCGAAGACAACCCAATCGGAAAATTACTTCTAAAAATATATAGATTTTTAAGAGAAATGAAAAGAAGAAGATTTTGATTATGAATGTAAAAAATATAGATGAGATTCTTCAGAATCTGAAAAAAAGAAGATCAGTTCTTGAAAATATTCTTAATGAGAATAATATTCCTTTCGGTAACGATACAGATGCAACATCTGCATTCAGAACAGAGTGTGATGAGCTTAAAAAGCTGAAGGTTGCCGCTGTTATGGATGCTTTCACACTGGGAAATTTTAAAAGTGAATGTAATCTTATGCAGATAACTGCTGACAACTGGCGTGAAGAAATGGAAAGCTTCGCTCCTGACCTGTTTTTCCTTGAATCTGCATGGGAAGGTAAGGATAAATCATGGTACAAAAAGGTTGCAAACGGCAGTAAAGAGCTTTACGACCTTACAAATTACTGCCATGAAAAGGGAATTCCCGTAATTTTCTGGAATAAGGAGGACCCCGTTTACACAGATACATTTATTTCCGCCGCATCATGTGCCGATTTTGTTTTTACAACTGATTTTGACTGCATAAACAGATACAAGCGCACTTTGCAGCACAATAATGTTTATCTTCTTCATTTTTCAGCACAGCCACAGGTACATAATCCCGGTGAGATGCATGACAGAAAGGATAAATTCTGTTTCGCAGGTGCTTATTATCACAGATACAAGGATCGTTCAAGAGTTTTTGACGCTTTTGCCGATGTTTTTGAAAAGGGCAAGGGTCTTGATATCTATGACCGTAATTTAGGCTCTGCAAGACCTGAACATGCATTCCCTCAGCGTTATAATAAGATGATTGTGGGCAATCTCAAGCCCGAAGATATACACATTGCTTATAAAGGCTACAATTACGGCATCAACATGAATTCCGTAAATCAGTCACAGACTATGTTTGCACGCCGTGTTTATGAATTGCTTGCGTCAAACACAGTTTCGGTAGGTAACTATTCACGAGGCACAAAAAACCTTTTCGGTGACCTTACCATCTGTACTGACAGCGCAGATGCAATGGAAAAGCATCTTCATAAATATTGCTATGAGCCTGAAGATTACAGAAAGTACAGACTTCTCGGTCTGAGAAAGGTGCTCAGAGATAATCTTTGTGAGGACAGACTCGGCTTTATAGCAAAATGCGTTTTCAATAAGGAAATGCGCAGAAAAATGCCTGATATCTATGTGCTTTCAGACAATGCGCAGAACTTTTTAAAACAGACATACGAAAACAAATACCTTGCTTCATCATTTGAAGAAATTCCCGATGATGCATTTGTTGCAGTTTTGAACAATGCTGATTATTACGGTGAGAATTATCTTCTGGACCTTGCTCTTTCCGTCAGATATTCTTCATGCGACGGCTTCGGAAAGGTCTGTTACTATGAAAACACAAACGGTGAAATAAATTGTAACGACCGTGACTGCACTTACAAAAAATGTGATAAGCTTGCAGGTGCAAGAAGTATCATAAAGAAATCAGCAATTGCAGATAAGGAAGCTTACCTTGCAGGTGAGGAAATCAGCGGTGATTTCTTCTGCACAGATGAATTTAATTACTGCAAAGGCTTCAACGGTGAAAAATGTGACAAGGTTGATGACCTGTTTGTTGCCGATCACGGTATTTCACACGACGAGATAAACAACGAGGCAAGAAAAACGGACTATATTGACCTTGACGAAGAACTTTTCAGAATCACACCCTCCGAAATGCTGAGAATGTGTGATAAGAAGACAAAGAATGTTGATGTTATAGCCGAGGGCGGAAAATTCATCATCAATTCAAAGCTTGAAAATGATCAGGTCGTATATCTTGAATTTTCACAGAAGTTCAATGTCCGTGATTTTGATTCAGATAACAGAATCTCCGTCACATTCCAGTGTACGGGTGACCTGAATACAGAAAATTTCTGTATCTTCTACGACAGCGCAATGAAGAAAACAGAGGTTGCCAAGTCTGCGGGAAACAGTGTGCTCAGTGCCGAAATCCCGTCAGATGCAGAGTTTATGAAATTCTCCGTGCGTATAAGAGGAAGCGGCTCCAAGGAATTTTCGGGAATCGTTGCCGGCGGTGATTCAAAAAACAACAGTGTTTCATTCCTCTCACGAAGCAATACAGTAATTGTTGCTGATAATTATCCCGCATACGACGACCTTTACAAGTACATGTTTGTTCACAAGAGAAACAGTATTTATAAGGAAAACGGACTTGTTACCGATATGCTCAGAATCAATATGTGGGCAGAAAACCGTTACCGTGAGTTTGAGGGTATAAATGTAACAGAAGGCAATGCCGATAAGCTCGCTCAGGTGCTTGACAGCGGCAGAATAAAGACCGTCTGCGTACATTTCCTTAATCCTTATCTCTGGAGCGTGCTGAAAAATTATCTTGATGAAATAAATCTTATAATATGGAGCCACGGCAGTGATATTCAGCCCTGGCACAGACGTAAATTCAATCTGAAAACTCAGAAAGACATTGAAGAAGCACAGAAGGCTTCCGCAATCAGAGAAGAATTGTGGAAAGAAGTTTTCGACTATGCCGAAAACTACAATATCCGTTTCGTATATGTTTCAGAGTTTTTCAAAAAGCAGATTGAAGAGGATTACAACGTCTCTCTTGACGGAAAATGCTCAATAATTCACAACTGTATTGATACGGATATGTTCTCTTACGAGAAAAAAACACCCGAACAGAGATTCAGTATTATGTCTGTCAAGTCATTCAGCACCCTTACTTATGCCAATGACATAACTCAGCAGGCAATTCTTGAACTTAGTAAAGAGCCTGAATTTTCAAAGCTGACATTTGATCTTTACGGTGACGGTGAAAGATTTGAAACTGACACTCAGCAGCTGAAGAAATTCAGCAATGTGCATCTGCACAGAGGCTTCCTCACTCAGTCAGAGATTGCGAAGCTGCATAAATCACATGGCATCTACATCGCAACAACGAGAATGGATACTCAGGGTGTTTCAAGGGATGAAGCAATGTCTTCAGGTCTTGTACCCGTTGCTTCAGCAGTTGCGGCAATTCCCGAATTTGTTGACGAAAGCTGCGGTATGCTTGTACCCGGTGAAGATGCAAAGGCTGTTGCCGATGCAATTCTCAGACTTGTAAGAGACGAAAACCTCTTTATGAAGCTGAGCGAAAATGCAGCAATGCATGTCAGAAATAAAACATCAAAAAAATATACCATTGATGAAGAGACTTCTCTCATTAAATCAATGCAATAATATACTGAAAGGTATGATTATATGATCAACATTATAGGTCTCGGATACATCGGACTTCCCACAGCTCTTATGTTTGCAGCAAACGGTGTGGAGGTTGTTGGTACCGATTACAATAAAGTGCTTATTGACACTCTTAATTCAGGACATACAACCTTTGAGGAGGAAGGTCTTGATGAACTTTTTGAAAAGGCTGTTGACTGCGGCATAAAGTTTTCTACAAAGTATCAGAAAACAGATATGTACATCGTTGCTGTGCCCACTCCTTACGATAAGTATACAAAGAAGATTGCAGCCTGCTACGTTGTTTCAGCAGTAAAGTCCATTATGGAAGTCTGCCCCAAGGGTGCAACAGTTGTAATCGAGTCAACCGTTTCTCCCGGTACAATTGACAGATTTGTCCGTCCCGTTATCGAAGAAAACGGCTTTGTTATTGGTGAGGATATCAATCTTGTTCATGCTCCCGAAAGAATTATCCCCGGCAATATGATTTACGAGCTTGAGCACAACTCAAGAACAATCGGTGCTGATGATGTCGCAATCGGTGAAAAGGTAAAGGCTTGCTATGCTTCATTCTGTAAGGGTGAAATCGTTGTAACTGATATCAGAACAGCCGAAATGACAAAGGTTGTTGAAAATACATTCAGAGATATCAACATCGCATTTGCAAATGAGCTTGCAAAAATCTGTCGCAGTGACAATATGGATGTTTACGAGATTATCAGAATCGCAAACAAGCACCCCAGAGTAAATATTCTTTCACCCGGACCCGGTGTAGGCGGTCACTGTATTTCCGTTGACCCCTGGTTCCTTGTGGGTGATTACCCCTCACTTGCAAACATCATCAAGCAGGCACGTCTTATCAACGACTCAATGCCCGATTTTGTTCTCGAAAGAATTAATTCTGTCATGAAGGCAAACGGAATCAAGGACGTTTCAAAGGTAGGTCTTTACGGTCTTACTTACAAGGAAAATGTTGACGATGTCCGTGAAAGTCCCACTCTTCAGATGCTGGAGAGTATGGAAAGACATCTTGCAACAGGCGTTAAGGTTTACGACCCTTATGTGACCATTGATATCGTTGAAAATCAGTATCATGATTTTGACAGCTTCCTTAACGATGTTGAGCTTGTTGTCCTTCTTGTAGGTCACGATGAAATAAAGAACAATATGGACAAGCTTGCAGGCAAAGTAATTCTTGATACAAGAAATATCTGCACCCTTGACGGCACATACAGACTTTAAAAGAATGGTGAATTCTATGAAAACCGTAATGCTTGTATTCGGTACACGTCCCGAAGCTATAAAGATGTGTCCTCTCGTTCTTGAGCTGAAAAAGAGAGAAAATATAAATACAGTTGTCTGTGTAACGGGTCAGCACCGTCAGATGCTTGACAGTGTTCTTGAAACATTCGGTGTTGTTCCCGATTACGACCTTTCAATAATGAAGGACAGACAGACACTTTTCGATATTACTGCAAACATCCTTATGAAAATCAAGGACGTGCTTGCTGAAGTAAAGCCTGATGTTGTACTTGTACACGGTGACACATCAACAACATTCGTAACTGCGCTTGCATGCTTCTATATGCAGATTCCCGTAGGCCACGTTGAGGCAGGTCTTCGCACTTATAATATCTGGTCACCATATCCTGAGGAATTCAACCGTCAGGCAGTAAGCATTATTTCTCAGTATAATTTTGCCCCCACAAAGATGTCAGAAGAAAATCTTCTCAAAGAAGGTAAGTCTCAGGACAGTATTTATATCACAGGTAATACTGCAATCGATGCGCTTTCAACAACTGTCAGAGATGATTACACACATCCTGAGCTTGAATGGGCAAAGGACTCAAGACTTATTATGCTCACAGCCCACAGGCGTGAAAATCTCGGTGAGCCGATGCGTAATATGTTCAGAGCAATCAGAAGAATTATTGATGAAACTCCCGATATAAAGGTTATTTACCCCATTCACATGAATCCCGTAGTCCGTGAAGCGGCAAACGAGGTTTTCGGAGATGAGGACAGAGTGCATATCAT
The DNA here is from genome assembly GCA_017549665.1 of Clostridia bacterium. The sequence goes on from JAFYUD010000262.1 coordinate 6,965, forward strand.
CGAGCCTCTTGATGTGCTTGATTTCCACAACTTCCTTGCAAAGAGTTATCTTATTCTTACAGACAGCGGCGGTGTGCAGGAGGAAGCACCTTCACTTGGTAAGCC
>JAFYUD010000263.1 GCA_017549665.1 Clostridia bacterium
GAGCCTTTTTCTTCTCTTGCTTCGTGATTTCCGAAAACATAGGTCCAGTAAACACCGATATTTTCCATCATTTTTGCAAACTGAATTGCATCAATCTGCTGGAATTTTGAAAGAATACAGTCACCTGTAAGAACAACAAGGTCAGGCTTCAGATCTGCAATTCTGTCTGCAAGGTGCTGAAGAGTTCTGTCGTTCAGCTCGTAATCTTCATCAATATGCAGGTCTGTGGTGCAAAGAATTCTGAAATCGTCGTCAGAAAAGCTTCCGTCAGGATTCATTTTTGCGATATATGTTGAATTTTCGGTTGATTTAAGAATTTTTACACTTGTACCCACATGCTCAGTTTTAACAGATGATAAAAATCTGTTTTTGCCGAGTTTTCCGTTTGTCAGATCATAAATGGGTTTCTCTGCCGCAATAATTGCTTTCATTGCATTCTGTAATATGAAACATCGCAATCCGTACATAATTCTACCTCGTAAAAATTATTTCGGTATGATTATAGCACACTATTACCACACAATTCAATCAAAAAAAACTGCCCTCGGGAGAGAGCAGTCTGAAAACAGTTCCATTATATGCATTTATTTTTGCAAATCATTTACAGGTTGTTCCGAATTTAATACTTATCGCTATAAGGAATGCAAAAATATCCTGTTTTTATCCCAAATCCGGAGTTGCTTCAATAACAACCGCATCTGACTTGCACTTTTCCATTTCAAAGATTATAATTTCATTTTCTTCTTTGAGTATTGCGCCGGGCAGGTATAATGACTTCTGAGGGCCTATATCCCAGTATCTGCCGAGATTGAAGCCGTTTACAAAAACATAACCCTTTGTAAAACCGTTCATATTAACGAAGCATTCACCGTTACCTGCCCTGAATGTACCTTTCAGGAATACAGGGCCGTTTTTGTTTTCTGATTTATTGCTCTTGAATTTCAGATTTTCAAGATTGTCCAGGGGAATTGTATAAACATCAAAATCTGTAAGCACCTGATTTGCCAGACGGAGGTTTGAAATACCCTTACGGTCGTAAAGCTCTTTGCCGTAATTAACTCTGCCCATACCCTCAACAAGCACACCGATATCACTCTCATTTTCTGTGCCCTTGATGAAAAGCTGTTTTTTCAGTTTCAGCTTGTTAAGCAAAGACTTTTCCTTACATCTGTTGATGGTTGCAATTTTTTTATTCTCGAAATACACATGAGCATAGTCGTGTACATCGTCTAACATAAGGAATCCCGGAGCATATTTGCCTTTAAGCTTGGTTGTGTAATAAATCAGACCGAAATTCTGTCCGTAGGCTTCCATGTTTCTTGCAAGAGGAGAATAATGCTTCTGTGCAATATTATCAAGATTCTCAAATAAATCTGCACACTCTGTAAGCCTGACTGTTCCTATATTCTGCATCACGGGTGATGCAGGCAGTTCACCCATTGGAATGTTCTGCTTTTCACAAAGAAACTTTCTGACTTTGTGATATGTTTCTGTGTAATCGCCCCATTCGGTCAACGGAGCGCAATAATCGTAGCTTGTTACAGTGGGCTCATAGCGCTTCTGATGATTTGCACCTGCCGTAAAGCCGAAGTTTGTTCCGCCAAGGAACATATACATATTGAATGATGCACCCTGTTTTGTGAATTCTTCAAGCTCTGCAATTATATTATCAGCTTTTCTTGTGTGATGCTTTTCACCGAAATGGTCAAACCAGCCGCACCAGAATTCCATACACATTTTCGGTATTTCTCCGAAAGGTTTCAATGCGTCGAAAGCAGTTGATGCACGTGAGCCGAAATTAAGTGTAGGCAATACTCCGTCAATTGTTCCGCCTGAAAGCATATTGCACCATGTTCCGTCAGAAGTGAACTTCAATAAATCCACACCGAGTTCATCATACATATCAGAAAGGGCACGGAGATACTTTTTATCGTTGGAGTAGCTGCCGTATTCATTCTCAATCTGCATAGCAATAATATTACCGCCGTTTGTAATAAAGAAAGGCCTGAGAATTGAAAACAGCTTTTCAAAATAATCTTTTACATGGCCGAGATAAATTTCATTGTTACAACGAAGTTCAATGTTTTTGTCCTTTAAAAGCCATGCGGGGAAACCGCCGAAATCCCATTCTGCGCAGATATACGGACCCGGTCTTACAATTGCGTATAAACCAAGCTTCTGAGCTGTTCCGATAAATTTTGCAATATCAAGCATACCGCTGAAATCAAAAACACCCTTCTGAGGCTCGTGAAGATTCCAGCAGACATATGTTTCTACTGTATTGAATCCTGCAAGCTTCAGCTTGAGCAATCTGTCTTCCCAATATTCGGGAAGTGTGCGGAAGTAATGCATAGCTCCTGAATAAATTTTAAAAGGCTTGTCGTTAAGATAAAATTCGTTGTCTTTAATTTGAAATGACCCTGCCATTATATATCTCCTTTACTACGTGAAAATTGTTTATACAAAGCATTATAAAACAAGTATATCAGAAAAAAGTCTGTTATTCAATAAACAGAACAATATTTTATTTCTTATGAATGTTGATATGTTGACTTATTATCAATTCCTATATATAATTTAATCAGCATTAATATTAGGGGATATATTATATGATTGAAAAGCTTAAACTAAGTTTTAATGAGAAAAAGAATACTTACGAAATTTGCTATGACGGTTTTTTATGGGTGAATGACGGAGCAAAAGCTTATGTTTCTGTTTACCGTAAAAACGGAAACAAAGAAATTGTTAAGAAATTACCGTTTAATTCAGCTAAGGTAATAAAAACAGATTATCAGAAAGATAAAATCGTAACAAGATATTCCGATTTTTATTTTGGAGGCAAAAAATTACCTTTTACTCTTATCTGTACTGCTGAAAAAGTTGATTCGGATTCAGTTGTATTCTCTCTTAAGAGTGAAAATGAAACCGAATATTGTATTCAGGGTGCAGTATATCCCGGAGCCTTCAATTCAAAAATAAAGGGTGCAAATTCTTATCACGTTGACCCTATGCGTCAGGGTTTTATTCTGCCGGACGGATATATGAAAAACTTTTTCAGCACCCGCTATTATACATTCGTAAAAAGACTCATAAACACAGGCGATTGCTATTTTCCTCTTTGGGGAAGAGTTTGTGACGAACACACTTTTTCTGCAATTGTTGAAACTCCTTATGATGCATCCCTTGTTTCCTGCTACGGAAAACGACTGGCTTTTCTGAACAGTGTATATTGGCAGACTTCATTAGGGAAAGTATCTTATGAAAGAAAAATCCGCTTTGTTTTCCACAGCAACGGTGATTACAATACTGTTGCAAAGGATTACCGTAAATATCTGATGGACAGAAACCAGCTTGTGACTCTTGATGAAAAAATAAAGAAGAACCCTAACATTAAAAATATTTTGGGCGCTCCTGTTCTTCATCACAAGATTTTCTCAAAAATTAATAAGAAATCACAGTTTTACGACAAAAACGGGTCTAATGAAGTTCTTTGTGCCACATTCTTTGAACGTGCAGAGCAAATGAAAAAGCTCAGAGCATCAGGACTCGAAAAGCTGTATATACATACTGACGGTTGGGGTAAAGACGGTTATGATAATAACCATCCGTATATTTTACCTCCTTGTGAAGAAGCAGGCGGTTGGGAAGGGTTAAAAGACTTCTCTGATGTCTGCCGTGAGTTAGGATATGTATTTGCACTCCATGACCAATACAGAGATTACTATTATGACAGCCCTGTATTTGACAAAAACAAAGCCGTAACAAATATCGACGGAAGCAATCCGTACTGTTCAATATGGGACGGTGGTGAGCATACTTATCTTTGTTCTGCTTTTGCTCTTGACTATGTAAAAAAGACATATACAGAGCTTGAAGAGCACGGAGTAGATGTGCAGGGAGCATATCTTGACGTTTTTGCGATTATGCAGGGTGACGAGTGTTTCCACGAAGACCACAGAATAACAAGAGAAGAAAGCATGGAATACAGAGGTAAGTGCTTCGATTATCTTAACGAGAAAGGTCTTGTCATGTCATCGGAAGAGCCCGGTATGCAGCTTCTTAATCATCTTGCTCTTGTTCATCACGGTCCTCACGCATTAATACCTCAGGAAAACGGTAAAGCAGTCGGTATCCCCGTTCCTCTCGGTAATCTGATTTATCACGATTGTATAATTATTCCCTGGAACTGGTTTAACAACTGGGGCATTCCGAAGGGTGAAGACGGAGATTTGTATGGTGCTCTGAATGCAGGTATGCCTTATCTTCATCCTTATGGTAATGAGCTGAGAAAAATCGGTACCGATAAACGTACTGCTGATATTGAAATGATGAGTGACGAAGAATTAAAGAAAGAGCTTGAACGTGTGAAACCTCTTTGTGCACTTCAGGAAAGGCTTTATAACAAGGAAATGGTCAGACACGAATTCCTCGGAAGCTATCGCCGACAGAAAGCAACATATTCAGACGGCACATCAATTGTTATCGACCTGGATAAAAACTCATATAAAATTAACTATTGATAGTTTTTCTTAAGTGAAATAAGCACCCGTTCGGACAATTGCATTAAGTTAAAAAAACAGCAAAAATTAAAAAGCATCTGACATTTGAATAAGTCCAGTAAAAACGGACAATAGAAAAAAACACCCTCCTATGGTAGAATAAACTATCATAGGAGGAATTTTTATGCCCAGAGAATACCGACATATTAGTGAATATAAAAAAGAGATATACGAACTGCGTACAATTCGCAAAAAAACAATAATGAAAGTATATTTCCCCTTAATTTACAGATACTATGACAGCAATTTGAAACTTTAAGGAGAGAATATATATGAAAGCGACAGGAATTGTCAGAAGAATTGATGATCTGGGAAGAGTTGTCATTCCCAAAGAAATCAGAAGAACAATGCGCATCCGTGAGGGTGACCCGTTGGAAATTTATACTGATGCGGACGGTGAGGTGATTTTCAAGAAATATTCGCCTATGGGTGAGATGTCTGAATTCACATCTCAGTATGCAGAAGTGCTTTACAGGGCAACAAACATGCCTGTTATCATTACTGACCGTGACCATGTGATTTCCTGCATGGGACTTTCAAAAAAGGATACCATTGACAGGCACATCACAAAAGAGCTTGAAAACATTATGGAAAACCGTTCAAGCTTTATTGCAGGTAATGACGGTCAGATACTCTACCCCGTTGAAGGTCTTGACCGTAATGCGGCGATTGCCTGCCCTATCGTCGGCGGCGGTGATGTTTCGGGCTGTGTCATTATTCTTTTCGGTGAAAACGGCACTGCGCCCACTCAGTCAGAAATCAAGCTCGCTCAGGTTGCGGCATCATTTCTCGGCAAGCAGACAGAAGAATAATCATATTATCCGACAATTTAACGCAGATAACACAGTGAAACAGCTGTGTTATTTTTCATTTTTATTCCACGGAATAAACCAATTTTTTATGCAGATACTATCATCGAGACTTGAATAAGGAGTTGAAATCAATGCTTGACAGAATATCGCTGATTCTTGTTATCATCGGTGCTGTAAACTGGGGTGCAATCGGTCTTTTTCAGTTTGACATAGTATCATGGATTTTCGGCGGACAGGACGCAATTATCAGCAGAATCATATACACACTCGTTGCCCTTGCAGGTATCTGGTGCATTTCTCTTTTATTCAGAGAAAATGAAGTACTTGCAAGCGATACAGACGGCAACGATATGTAATTAAGCACGAAAAAGCTCCCTCTTGGAGGGAGCCTTGTTATTAATATATTGCCGTCAGAACATACAGAAAATTTTGAATTATTGACAACATTTCCGCCTTGTGATATCATAAAATCAAGGCGGTGTTTTTATTATGAAATACGATTTTACTTCCGTTCCTGACAGAACCGGCTGCGGCTCAAGCAAGTGGGACTCTGCTCCCGGTGCGTCCGTTGACGCCGTACCTCTTTCGGTTGCCGACATGGAATTCCCCACTGCTCCCGAAATAAAGGAAGAGATAAAAAAGCTTATAGATAATGACATTCTCGGCTACACTCATGCAACAGATGCGTATCTTGAATCCGTCTGTTCATGGATGAAGCGAAAACATGCTTTCGATGTAAAAAAAGAATGGATCGTCAGCACTCCCGGTGTGGTCAACGCATTGGGGCTTATTATCGAAGCCGCAACAAATCCCGGTGACGGGATTATCATACTTACTCCCGTTTATTATCCATTTGATATGGCTGTTGTTGCAAAGGACAGAATCCCTGTTTACAGCAAGCTTATCAACAGAAACGGACATTTTGAAATAGATTTTGAAGACCTTCTGAAAAAAGCTTCAGACAAGAAAAATACAGCTCTGCTTTTCTGCAATCCTCACAATCCCGTGGGCAGAGTATGGACAAAGGATGAGCTGAAGCGTGTTGCTGATATTTGTTGCGACAATTCAGTATTTATAATTGATGATGAAATTCATCATGACCTTATCATGCCCGGATACGAGCATACAGTGCTTATCAATGCATCAAAGCGTGCAACTGACAACTGCGCAATCTGTACAGCACCCAGCAAAACATTCAATCTCGCAGGTCTGCAGTGCTCAAATATTATTATTCCCAACGACAAAATAAGGGCAAAAACAAACGCAATTTCTACAATCAATCTTTATACAAGTCTCAATATAGTTGCATATACTGCATGTCAGGCGGCTTACAATAAAGGTGAGCCGTGGCTTGAAGAGCTTATTCCCGTAATTGCTTCAAATGCCGAATATGTAACAGCTTTCATGGCTGAAAACTTCCCCGAAATCAA
>JAFYUD010000264.1 GCA_017549665.1 Clostridia bacterium
CAACACAAATTTCAGAAATTCATTATTCATCTTATCATAAATAATAAGAATAAGAAAACTCAGATACAGCGTCAGGATCATGTTAAAATCAGCTGTTAAAATACCGGATCCGTGAGAGAATGCATAAAAGGGCTGTGATATCATTCCGAAAATCAGAAGCCTGACTGCATACTTTTTCACAGACGAAGTATGCTCATATCCTTGCGCAAGAAACATACACATCACGGGAGCTGCAAGTCTTCCGATGACCCTCATCACAAACCCCGCAGGATGGTCAGCACCGAAAAACATCCATCCCACATGATCAAGCAGCATTGCAACAACTGCAATTATTTTAAGTCTGTTTCTGCTGAGCATTATTCTGCCTCTCCCATGCGCTGAAGATGAAACATATACTGCTGTGCTATTCCCTCGTAATTTTTTGTGCATTCAGGTAAGCCGTCAGGGTAGAGATTTTCACATATACGTCTGATATGCCTATCAACGGGAAATGCATCCACATGACCAAGACCGAAAAGAATGGTACAATCAGCAACCTTTTTGCCCACACCGTTTATTCGGGTCAGCTGCTTTTCACATTCTTCAATATCTTCATTTTTCAGCTTCTCAAGGTCAATTTCCCCTGAAGAAATCATTTTTGCCGCCGAAAGAATGTACGGCGCACGATATCCGCAGCGGAGCACGTCAAGCTCCTCTAACGAAAGCTCTGCAGTTTTTTCTGCAGAAGGAAATGCAAATGAATCTCCTGCCCTTTCACCGAAATTCATACAGAAGCGTTCAATAATACCTTTTATACGGGGAATATTGTTACAGGCAGAAAAGATGAACGAGCAAAGTGCTTCCCATGGCTCCTGTCTGAGAATACGGATCGTACCGTACTTTTCAATGGCAGCAGCTAGGTGACCGTCCTGCTTCAGCTGAGAAAGAATTGCATCATAATCCCTGCCAAAATCGAAATAGTCATAAAAGACATCATAGAATTGTTTTTCATTTATATTATAAAAACGGAGTGCGCCGTTATGCACGGCAACGTCCGTCTCAACGCCTCTGACAACACCGTGCCATGAGCCGTCGTTATTTTTTGACCATCTGAATGCCTGACCGCAGTCAAGAGTTACATCAAGATTGATATTTCCGAAGTCACTCACTTCGACAAAATTTTCAGCACTTTTCACAAACATTTACTTCACCCCGATATACAAAATTCCGACAAAATTTTCTGCCAAAAATTGCCTTGTGACAAAGTCACAAAATTACACGGTAATTTTTGTTATATTTTTATTCCAATCGGTATAAACCTGTAAAACAAGTACAACACTAAGTATACAAATATTTTCCTCAAAAAAAGTTTTGAACATATAAAATCGGACTTTTTACATGTCCGAACCCTTGATTTACATAGAGTTATCAACATTTTAAACAGAGTTTTGAACATTTTTGAACATATTGAGCATTATACAGAATGTATAATTTTCTTGCATACTTTCGGCTTGTCAACCCCGTTTTTCAATTTTTGTGACATTTTACAATACCATTTTTCAGCCTGTCTGCATAAATCTGAGTCTGTGCGGAAAAATAGACAACAGAATTTATTTTAAGGTGTGTTTTTATGTTAAAAGGAGTAAACAGACAGGTAGTGGAAGTTGCCGATACAGGCAGTGATTATTTCGAAAAAGCATTGTTTTTTGTCAACCCGAAGTATTACGGTCTCACCGACGGCAAGCTGAGAGAAAGAGCACAGACACTCATGTCTGCGGCAGGTGCACCGCCGAAGCAACGAAAAACCGAAAAAAAGAGCCGATGGAAAACTCTTCTTGCCGTAATCGCATCTGCAGCGGCAGGATCGATAATCACAGCTATCAGCTCTGCGATATTTTAAATAAGGATTTATCTTTTTGAAATTAACAATTCACAATGTACAATTTACAATTATACATGACCGTCGGCAGATTCGTAGGGGCAGGGTTGCCCTGCCCGTCGGTTTTTTAATGAGTAATGAGTAACGAGTAGTGAGTAACGTCGGAAGCACTGCGTGCTTGGATTTATAAAAAAATTAAATATACCAAAGCCTCCCTCACCGAGGGAGGTGGCGCCGAAGGTGGCGGAGGGAGTTTTTTCATAAACTGAAAATTATTTTCACTCCCTCAGTCAGCTTCGCTGACAGCTCCCTCAAAGAGGGAGCCTTGCTTTTGAGGCGAGGGCGCCTCCCCTACAGGGATACATTCAATTTTTGATAACAATAATTGTGCATTGTGCATTCTTAATTGTGCATTAAAATTATTGCTTATCTCAATTTCTCAAAAAACTCCGTCAGCAGTTTTCTGCAATCGTTTTCCATAAAGCCCTCCTGCACGTCGGGACGGTGATTGTATTCACGGTTGAACAGGTCGGTAACAGAGCTTACCGAGCCTGCTTTCAGGTCATATGCACCGTAAACGACCTTATCAAGTCTTGCATTGATTATTGCACCGGCACACATGGGACAAGGCTCAAGTGTCACATATAAAGTACAGCCGGAAAGCCTCCAGCTTCCCAGCTTCTCACACGCTCTGTGGATTGCCTCGATTTCGGCATGACCCAGAGCTGTTTTCAGTATTTCACGTCTGTTTCTGCCCTCGGCAATTATCTCTCCGTTTTTCGCAATAACGGCGCCGACGGGCACCTCACCCTCTGCACCAGCTTCTTTTGCAAGCTCGATTGCACGGGTCATAAGCTCCCGATGTGTCATAAAATCACCAACAAATTATAGCTTATTTTCCTACGCAGAATTTTGAGAACACTTCATTGACAACTGCTTCCCTTGCCTTTTCTCCCGTAAGCTCAAGAAGCTTTTCAATAGCATAGTCAATGCTTACGTTGACAGCATCAAGTGTTACGCCCATATCAATTCCGTCAACGGCTTCCCTAAGCGACTCTGCGGCACTTCTGCAGCAGCTGTACTGTCTTTCAGAAGAAAGCATACCCGATGATGTATCAAGCTCTGCTGTGCCGAGAAGCTTCTCAAGCACCGTCTGCAGCTGAGCGATTCCGTCACCGTTCATTGCTGACAGATAAACAACATCGTCAATGTATTCCTTTATTTTTTCAGGATCAGTTTTCATTTCAAGATCCGTTTTATTTATAACTGCAACGGCACGTCTGTTTCTGCATTCACTCAACAGATTCATATCATCCTCCTCAAGCTCCTGAGAGCCGTCAAAAACTGCAAGAACGAGCTGTGATGTTCTCAGCTTCTGCATTGAACGGTCGATGCCGATTGACTCAACTATATCGTCACTTTCGTGAATACCTGCAGTGTCTGCAAGGCGCAGAACAATATCACCAAGTCGCACAGTTTCCTCAACAACATCTCGTGTTGTACCTGCAACGGGAGTGACGATTGAACGGTCAAAGCCCGTAAGCTGATTCATAAGAGTTGATTTTCCTACATTGGGATGACCGCAGATAGCAGCCGAAACACCCTCAGTCACAGCTCTGCCCGAATCGAAACGGGAAATAAGCTCATCCAGCTTACCGAGAGCTTCAGTGACAACTTCTCTCACATTTTCTTCATGCGCAACGGGCACATCCTCGTCAGGGGCATCTGTCCACACGGCAATACCTGCGGAAACATTTGTAAGCGCCGCCGCAACATTCTTTATCTGACCGCTGAGCTTACCGTCAAGAGTATTGAGTGCTGCATCAAGAGCCTGCTGACCGTGAGCCGAAATGACGTTCATTACCGATTCTGCCTCTGCAAGGTCAATTTTTCCGTTAAGGAATGCTCTTTTTGTGAATTCACCTGCTTCGGCAGGCACTGCACCTGCATTGAAAACAGTACGAAGCACACGCTGTGTTACATAAAGTCCGCCGTGGCATGAAATTTCAACAACATCTTCGCCCGTATAGCTTTTCGGTCCTCTGAAAACCAATGCGACACATTCATCAATAAGCATATCACCGTCGTAAACATGACCGAAAAGGGCAGAATACCCCTTCAGTGAGCTGAGAGCTTTACCCGAAACAGACCTGAACACACTGTCCGCAACAGAAACAGCTTCCTCACCCGATATTCTTATAACTCCTATTCCGCCTGATGCATTAGGCGTAGCAATTGCCGCAATGGTAGACATTTTTCATTATCCTTTCTTGCCGAGATAAATCAGAAGCACGGAAATATCCGCAGGGCTTACACCTGAAATTCTCGATGCCTGTCCGATGTTGACAGGTCTTATTTTCTTGAGCTTTTCACTCGCTTCGAGTCTGAGTCCCGTTACATCATCATAATCAATATCTTCGGGAATCTGTCTGACCTCGAGTCTGCGCATATCTGCAATCTGCGCACGCTGACGTTTTATGTAGCCCTCGTATTTAAGCTCGGTTTCCACCTGCTCAAAAACCTCGTCGGGTAATTCGGGTCTTGCTTTATCAACAAGAGTAAGCTTTTCATAATCAAGCTGAGGTCTCTTTATAAGCTCAGCAAGCTTACAGCCTGTTGTCAGCGGTGCTGTGCCGTATTTTATAAATTCCTCTGCCGCTTCCTCTGAGGGAGCGATAACCGTGCTTTCAACACGGCTTCTCTCCTGAGCAATAAGCTCAAGCTTTTTAAGGAAGCGTTCATATCTTTCATCAGAAATGAGTCCGATTTCATGACCCGTTTCCGTAAGTCTTATATCTGCATTATCCTGCCTTAAGTAAAGTCTGTATTCGCTTCGGGAGGTCATCATACGATAAGGCTCATTACAACCCTTAGTGACAAGGTCATCAATAAGCGTACCGATATATGAGCCTGCACGGTCAAAAATCACAGGCTCTCTGCCCTTGATTTTAAGAGCCGCATTGATACCTGCAACAAGCCCCTGAGCAGCAGCCTCCTCGTATCCGCTTGAGCCGTTGAACTGACCTGCGCCGTACAGATAAGGCACGTCCTTGAACTCAAGTGTAGGCTTCATTGTGACAGGGTCAACACAGTCATATTCAATAGCATACGCAACACGCATGACCTCAACATTTTCAAGTCCCTTTATTGTCTTAAGGAACTGAAGCTGAACATCCTCGGGAAGAGAAGATGACATACCCTGAAGATACAATTCCTCTGTATCAGAGCCGCAAGGCTCAATGAACAGCTGATGTCTCGGTTTCTCTGCGAAACGCATGATCTTGTCCTCAATACTGGGACAGTAACGGGGACCTATACCCTCAATTTTGCCACCGTAAAGAGGTGAACGATGGATATTATCCATTATGATTTTCTTCGTTTCATCGTTAGTGTACGAAATGTAGCAGACGGCTGTGTTTTCAGGTCTTTTCTCACTTTCAAATGAGAAGGGCACTGTCTTTTCGTCACCCTCCTGAAGCTCAAGACCTGTAAAATCAACACTTCTTCTGTTTATTCTTGAAGGTGTACCGGTTTTGAATCTTCTTAAAGGAAGACCGATTTTCTTAAGCGCATCGGTAAGACCGATTGCAGGGAAAACTCCGTCAGGACCGCTTGAATAACACTTGTCACCAACATAGATTTTACCGTCAAGGAATGTACCTGTTGCAAGTATGACTGCCTTTGCAGAGTAAACTGCATCAAGCTTTGTCACAAGCTCCCATTCCTCACCGTTTTTACGAAGGTCAACAATTTCAGCCTGCTTCATATCAAGATTATCCTGAGTCTCAAGGCAGTGCTTCATGTATGCACTGTATGCACGTCTGTCAATCTGGGCACGAAGAGAATGCACGGCAGGACCTTTACCTCTGTTGAGCATACGTGTCTGTATTGAAGTCTTGTCTGCAGCCTTACCCATTTCACCGCCGAGAGCATCAATCTCACGGACGAGATGTCCCTTTGACGTGCCGCCGATAGACGGATTACAGGGCAGATTTCCCACAAAATCAAGTGTAATCGTAAAAATCACGGTACGGCAGCCGAGACGTGAAGCCGCAAGTGCCGCTTCAATACCTGCATGTCCGGCACCGATAACTGCTATATCATATTGTCCTGCTGAAAATTCCATACGCTTCTCCTGAAAACAGAATTAATCTTTAAAAAGTTAACAATTTACAATGTACAATTTACAATTATCGGAACACTTTCGATATTGAATCTTAATTGTACATTGTTAACTTTACTATTGTATATTTAAATTACTGTTTATTATATCACATATAAAATTTTATTGCAAATCAATTAAATAAACAATCTGACGAATCTTGTTGCATTTTAGATATTTATTTTAACAAAATAACAGTTGTAATAACATTTCGTATATGTTATACTACATTACAGTGTAAAATAGGAGGAATGTTTCATGTATAATGATTTTATGAACACTGCATCTTACATCGCAAACTTCGATAAGGAAGTTGCAGATGCAATGAACCTTGAACTTAAGAGACAGAGAGACAATATCGAGCTTATCGCTTCCGAAAACATCGTTTCCCCCGCTGTTATGGCTGCTATGGGCAGCGTGCTTACAAATAAGTATGCTGAAGGCTACAGCGCAAAGAGATATTACGGCGGCTGCGAGTGCGTTGATATTGTTGAGAATATAGCTAACGAAAGAGCAAAGGAGCTTTTCGGCGCTGAATATTCAAACGTTCAGCCCCACTCAGGCACACAGGCAAATATTGCTACTTACTTCGCTCTTCTCAACCACGGTGATACAATCCTCGGTATGAGCCTTGCACACGGCGGTCACCTTTCGCACGGTTCACCCGTCAATATGTCAGGTAAATACTTCAACTTCGTTTCCTACGGTGTAAACGATGACGGCTTCATCGACTATGAAGAGCTTGAAAGAATCGCAAAGGAAGCTCAGCCCAAGATGATCGTTGCAGGCGCATCAGCTTACCCCAGAGCAATCGACTTTGAACGTATCGGTGCAATCGCAAAGTCTGTAGGCGCAATTTTCATGGTTGACATGGCTCACATTGCAGGCCTTATTGCTGCAGGCGAGCACGTTTCTCCCGTTCCTTATGATGATATCGTAACATCAACAACACATAAAACACTCAGAGGTCCCAGAGGCGGTCTCATTCTTGCTAAAGAAGAGTTCGGTCTTGCACTCAACAAGGGTATTTTCCCCGGCTGTCAGGGCGGTCCTCTTATGCACACAATCGCAGCAAAGGCTGTCTGCTTCGGTGAAGCAATGACAGAAGACTTCAAGACATACCAGCACAATGTTGTTCTCAATGCAGCAGCACTTGCAAACGGACTTATGTCAAGAGGCATCAACCTTGTTTCAGGCGGTACAGACAACCACCTTATGCTCTGTGATCTCCGTTCAACAGGCATCACAGGCAAGGAGCTTGAGCACAGACTTGACGCTGTCCGCATCACAGCAAACAAGAATGCAATTCCCAACGATCCCGAAAAGCCCTTCGTTACAAGCGGTGTCAGACTCGGCACTCCCGCAGTCACAACAAGAGGCTTCACAACAGCTGACATGGATAAGATTGCAGAATGCATCCACCTTACTGCTACAGACTTCGAAAACAAGAAGGATTATATCGCAGCAGAAGTTGACAAGCTCGTTAAAGCACATCCCCTTTATGAATAATTCACATCAGACCGTATCGGAAGATATGGTCTGTTTTTTCTCGTTGTTAATGCATAATGCAAAATGCATTTTAATAAATTGCCGGCATTGAGCTGACAATTTATTGTTTAGCCTTGAAATCCATTATAGTTAGTGGTAAAATGTTACGTATTAATTATTTAAGGTGATACCATGAAATTATCCTCACTTTTTGAACGAAAAATACCGACTCTGTCATTTGAGGTTTTTCCGCCGAAGACAAGCAGCAACTACGAAACAGTAAAATTTGCAACTGCTGAAATTGCAAAGCTCAGACCTGACTTCATGTCCGTTACATGCGGTGCAGGAGGAAAGACAGATGTTTACACTGCTGACATTGCAGCGTCACTGAGCAAAGACTTCGGTGTAACTTCAATTGCTCACATGACATGTGTAGGCACATCAAAGGAAAACGCAGAAAAACGCATCAGAGAGCTTGAAAGTCTGGGCATAGAAAATGTCCTTGCGCTCAGAGGTGACATTCCCGAGGGCACAGACATGGAAAACTGCGATTTCAGACATGCTTCTGAGCTTACAGCTTTCATAAAAAGCATTTCAGATATCTGCGTGGGCGGTGCGTGCTACCCCGAAGGTCATCCCGAATCAGCAAATATCAATGAGGATATTATTCATATAAAAGAAAAGGTTGAAGCAGGCTGTGACTTCCTTACAACACAGATGTTTTTCGACAACAATATTTTCTATAAATATCTCTGCAAGCTCCGTGATGCAGGTGTGAATGTGCCCGTTGTGGCAGGTATCATGCCCGTTACGAACAAGATTCAGATTGACAGAATCTGCAAGCTTTCAGGCACTTATCTCCCCTCCCGTTTCATCAACATCGTTGACCGTTTCGGTTCAGACCCCGATGCAATGAAGCAGGCAGGTATAATTTATGCAACCGAGCAGATTATAGACCTGCTTGCAAACGGTGTGAATGCAATTCACGTTTACTCCATGAATAAGCCTGATGTTGCACAGAAAATTCAGGAAAATCTTTCATACATAATCCCCTCAGCAAGGAAATGATAAAATGACTATTCTCGAAAAAATAAGAAACGGATTCACATATTTTGACGGCGGCACCGGTACAGTGCTTCAGAAAAAAGGTCTTCAGCCCGGTGAATTGCCCGAAGAATGGAATCTGACTCACAGTAAAGATATCGTCGACCTTCATCTTTCATATATAAATGCAGGTGCGCACATCATAAACGCAAATACCTTCGGTGCAAATATTCTGAAATTTGAGGAAAATCATCTTGAAGAAATCATTTCCGCTGCATTTGAAAATGCTCTTGAAGCTAAAAAAAGAAGCGGCAGGGAGGATGTTTACATCGCCCTTGACATGGGTCCTTCAGGAAAACTTCTGAAGCCTTACGGCACACTTGATTTTGAGGACGCTGTGAAAGTTTTTGCAGAAACCGTAAAAATCGGTGCAAAGCTCGGCTTCGACCTTATAAATATCGAAACAATGACAGATTCATACGAAACAAAAGCGGCTGTTCTTGCAGCAAAGGAAAATTCCTGTCTGCCTGTTTTTGTTTCAAATGTATATGATGCTCAGGGAAAAATGATGACAGGAGCAAATCCTGCTGTAATGGTTGCACTTCTTGAGGGTCTCGGTGTTGATGCACTGGGTCTTAACTGCTCATTAGGTCCCAAAGAAATGAAGCCTATCGTAAAAACACTCTGTGAATATGCATCAGTGCCTGTTATAGTCAATCCAAATGCAGGTCTTCCCCGCACAGAAAACGGTGCAACCGTCTACGATGTGACGGCTGAAGATTTTGCCTCTGAAATGGCTGAAATTGCATCCTACGGCGCTGTTATCCTCGGCGGCTGCTGCGGCACAACCCCCGATTATATCAGATGCCTTATTGAGAAGACGAAAAACCTTACCCCTTCTGAAATCACGGATAAAAACAAGACTCTCGTTTCATCATATACACACGCAGTTGAAATCGGCAGAAAGCCCGTCATTATCGGCGAAAGAATAAATCCCACAGGCAAGAAATTATTCAAGGAAGCTCTGAGAAATCACGACATTGATTACATTCTCAATGAAGGCTTTTCTCAGCAGGAGAAAAAATGCCATATTCTTGATGTAAATGTAGGTCTTCCCGAAATAAATGAGCCGGAAATGCTCACTGAGGTCACAGAATCACTTCAGGCAGTAATCGACCTGCCGTTGCAGATTGATACTTCCGATATCACAGCAATGGAAAAGGCAATGCGCCGTTACAACGGTAAGCCTATGGTCAACTCCGTCAACGGTAAAAAAGAGAGCATGGAGCAGATTTTCCCTCTTGTGAAGAAATACGGCGGCGTGGTTGTCGGTCTGACTCTCGACGAGGACGGCATTCCCGACACGGCAGAGGGCAGAATCGCAATTGCAGAAAAGATTTACAAAACTGCAGCCGGTTACGGAATCAATAAAAAGGATATCGTCATTGACCCGTTGACTCTCACCGTCAGCACAGGCAGTGACAATGCACAGATCACTCTTGATGCCGTCAGGAAAATCAAAGAAAACGGCGGCAACACAGTGCTGGGCGTTTCCAATATTTCATTCGGTCTTCCCGAAAGACAGAATATCAACTCGGTATTCTATACTCTTGCGCTCAATGCAGGCTTAAGCAGTGCTATCATCAATCCCAATTCGCAGGACATGATGAAGGCTTATTACAGCTTCTGCGCACTGACAAATCAGGATGAAAATTTCCTTGATTATATTGAATTTGCTTCTGCTCAGAAGCAGGATACACCTGAGGTAAAAAAAGAGGAAGACAACTCTCTTGCAACTGCTGTGCTCAAAGGTCTCGGTGACAAGGCTGCAAAGGCAACAGAAGAGCTGCTGACAACACAGAGCGCAACAGATATCATTGACTCTGTGCTTATCCCTGCACTTGATGAAGTGGGCAAGGGCTTTGAATCAGGTAAAATCTTCCTTCCTCAGCTGCTTATGAGTGCAGATGCCGCAGGTCGTGCATTTGACGTTATCAAGGCTGCGATCAGATCTGCAGGTGACGAAAATGTCAGAAAAGGCACTGTCCTGCTTGCAACCGTCAAGGGTGACATTCACGACATCGGTAAGAATATCGTTAAAGTCATTCTTGAAAACTACGGCTTTGAGGTTATTGATTTAGGTAAGGATGTATCTGAAGAAAAAGTGCTTGAGGCTGTAATTGAAAACAATATAAAGCTCTGCGGACTTTCAGCACTGATGACATCTACAGTGCCCGCAATGGAAAACACAATAAAGCTGCTTAACGAAAAGGCTCCCGATTGTAAAGTCGTAGTAGGCGGTGCCGTCCTGACTCAGGAATATGCTGATATGATAGGCGCTGACAAATACGCAAAGGATGCAATGGAAACTGTCCGTTATGCAGAAGAATTGTTCAGCTGATATGCAAATTGCCGGTTTTTCTAAGGAAGAACCGGCTTTATTTCGGCAATGTTAAGATAAATTTCTATTGACATCAGCATTGCATTATGATAAAATCTATATGCCGCATGTGGCAGGCAAGGGTGTTTTGCGCCCTTTTAAGTGTTAATTCCGCCCGTCGCAGCGAGTCTTAATAAGGAAGGTAAACCAATGTACGCAATTATCGAAACAGGCGGCAAGCAGTACAAAGTCGAGGAAGGCTCAATCGTTTTCATCGAAAAGCTTGACGTTGAGGCTGACAGCGAAGTAGTTTTTGATAAGGTTATTGCTGTAGGTGCAGACGACGGCATCAAGGTCGGCGCTCCCTATGTTGCAGGTGCTACAGTTGTTGCTAAGGCTGTTAAGAACGGCAAGGGCAAGAAGATCACTGTTGCAACTTACAAGGCAAAGAAAAACGAAAAGCGTAAGATGGGTCACAGACAGCCCTACACAAAGATTGAAGTTGCTTCAATCAACGCTTAATGATCAGCGCAGTTTTTAATATTCCGGAAGGTAAGTTTACCATTCAGGGACATTCAGGCTCAGCTGAAAGCGGTCAGGACATAATCTGCGCCGCAGTTTCATCAGCAGCTTACATGGCAGTGAACACCATAACCGAGATTCTCGGTCAGAAGGTCAGTGCCGATGTCCGTGACGGATATATGAAAATTTCGCTCAGCGGCAACAATGAAGCCGCATCGGATATACTCAGAGGACTTGAGCTTCACATCAGTGAGCTTGCAGATGAGTATCCGGACTTTATCAGAATTACTACGGAGGTGTAATTATGCTCAAGATAAACATTCAGCTTTTCGCACATAAGAAAGGTATGGGTTCAACCCGTAACGGCCGTGACTCAGAATCAAAGAGACTCGGCGTAAAGCGTGCAGACGGACAGGCTGTTAATGCAGGTACTATCCTCGTTCGCCAGAGAGGTACTCACATCCATCCCGGCAACAATGTCGGCAAGGGTTCTGATGATACACTCTTTGCTCTCGTTAACGGCACAGTTAAGTTTGAGCGTATGGGCAAAGACCGTAAAAAGGTCAGCGTTTACGAAAACTAATTATTAAAGCCTGCACCACACGGTGTGGGCTTTATAATTCCGGAATTTACATCTGGTTATATAAAATTTTCAGAATCTGAACATTGATTTAATACCAGATTTGACATAAAATAAAGGAGAATCGGATATGAACAATATATGGCACTCCATAAATCCCGACAGAATAAAACCCGATGACTTCATTGCTGTCGTCGAAATCCCAAAGGGCAGCAAAAACAAGTATGAGCTTGACAAGGAAACAGGTCTCATCATTCTCGACAGAATTCTTCACACATCAACACACTACCCCGCTAACTACGGCTTCATCCCCAGAACTTACGGTGATGACCTTGACCCGCTTGATGTTCTCGTTCTCTGTTCTGAACCTCTTGATCCCCTTACACTTGTAAGATGCTATCCTATCGGTGTTATCAAAATGCTCGACAGCGGAAAGTCTGACGAAAAGATTATTGCTGTACCTTACGGCGACCCCACTTACAACGGTTACAGAAGCATTTTTAACCTGCCCAAGCACATCTACGACGAAATGACACATTTCTTCAAGGTTTACAAGGCACTTGAGCACAAGGAAACTGCCGTTGACGAAGTAATGGATTACGGTGCAGCAGTTGAAATCATCAACAGCGCAATCGAAAACTATAAGGTAAAATTCGGTGACGAGGTGCAGGATTAACATTTGATTGTTTGTATTCGCAAATGACATGGAGGTGTCCTTCGTGAAAAACAAACAGATTAAATTAATTATTACTTCCGCACTTTTTGCCGCACTGACAGCAGGACTTACCATCTTCCCGAAAATACCTATCCCCGGCGGAGGATATGTACATCTCGGTGATGCGATGATTCTGATTGCTTCAACATTTCTGCCGTTGCCCTATGCAATGACAGCAGCAGCAATCGGCGGCGGACTTGCTGACCTTATTTCAGGTTATGCTGTCTACATTCCTTTCACGATTGCGGCAAAAGCACTCCTTACCGTTGCATTCACAAGCAAAAGTGAAAAAATCCTCACAAAACGTAATATTGCAGCTCCGTTTTTATCAGTGATA
The DNA here is from genome assembly GCA_017549665.1 of Clostridia bacterium. Next base: position 13,087 of record JAFYUD010000264.1, read on the forward strand.
ACAACTCCGCTTGTATATTTCTGTGCTGACAGTATTCTTTACAGCGTGTCCGGTGCGATTCCCGGCATTGTATGGAATCTTTGTCAGGCGGCAGCAAGCATTATCGTTTACTTTATAATCTCTGCTGCTTTTGATAAGACAGCGCTCAAGTCAAAGCTTGCAGGAAAAATGCAATAAGAAAGAATTTTAACATGGAAAATATCTTATACACCTACGGAAACAAAATATATCTCAACATCACAAACGCTTGTCCCTGTGACTGCGAATTCTGTGTCCGTCACAACAAAAACGGACTGGGTGATATGGGAAGTCTCTGGCTTGACCACGAGCCTTCAACTGCTGAGATTATCGATGCAATTGACAGCTTCGACTGGACAGGATATACAGACGTTGTTTTCTGCGGATACGGTGAGCCTACCTGCGCACTGAAAAAGCTTATTGAAACAGCTGAATACATCCGCAAAACAAAGAATGTAAAAATCCGTCTCAACACAAACGGACTTTCAGATCTTATCAACAACTGCGAAAACAGTGCAGAGAAGCTCAGCGGTCTTATTGATGCAGTTTCCGTCAGCCTCAATGCTTCAGATGCAGAAAAGTACGACAAGGTCGTACATCCCAAATACGGTCTCAGGTCATTTGATGCAATGATAAAATTCACAAAGGATTGTCAGAAATACATTCCCGATGTAAAGATGTCAGTTGTTGACACAATCGGTGAAGATGAAGTAGAAAAGTGCAAAAAGCTTTGCGCTGATAACGATATCGTACTCAGAGTAAGAGAATATATAAAATAAACTGTTCAACCGTATCACCCGATACGGTTTTTTTGTCGGTTTCCATTATTTATGTTGCAAAAAACAAGCTGTCAGAGTATAATACTATATGCAGACATAAAAAGGAGCTGACACAGGTGGAAATCTCCGGCTGCAACAATTTACTCAGGCACAATGAAAATCACAGACTTGAAATTATCGGAAGGCATATAAGCAACGGTGTTGAAATACCCTGTGCGGATGCAATCATAATTGATGATAAATGCTCAATCGGAAAAGGCACTGTGATTTACCCCGGTACAATAATCAGAGGTTGTGTAAAAATCGGTAAAAACTGCATCATCGGTCCGGATGCTTATATTATTGACTCAACAATCGGTGACAATGTAATCTTCAACAGCAGTCATATAAGAAATTCTCAGATTGATGACAATGCAGATATCGGCCCGTTTGTGAATATACGTCCCGATTCTGTTATAGGGAAAAATGTGCATCTGGGCAATTTTACGGAAGTAAAAAATTCCGTCCTTGGCAAGGGTACAAAGGTTTCACATC
>JAFYUD010000265.1 GCA_017549665.1 Clostridia bacterium
AGAGCCGCATTCAAATGCATCGCAGACGGCAAGCAGTGCGCTATTCTCGTACCCACCACAATCCTCGCACTTCAGCATTACAGAACAATCATGCGCAGATTCGAGGGCTTCCCCGTAAGATGCGAAATGCTTTCACGATTCAGAAACGCAAAGCAGTCCGCACAGATTGTCAAGGATGTAAAGGACGGAAGAATTGATGTGCTTGTCGGCACACACAGAATTATCTCAAAGGACGTAAAATTCCGTGATCTGGGACTTGTTATCATTGATGAGGAGCAGCGCTTCGGTGTTGCACAGAAGGAAAAATTCAAAACAGTTTTCCCGTCGGTGGATGTACTGACACTCTCTGCTACACCTATTCCCAGAACGCTGAATATGGCAATGACAGGCATCCGTGATATGTCCGTCATCGAAGAAGCGCCCCTTGACCGTTCACCCGTGCAGACTTACGTGCTTGAGCATGACATGGGCATTCTCAGTGAAGCAATCGAAAAAGAGCTTCGTCGTGGCGGTCAGGTCTATTATCTTTACAACAAGGTTGAGGACATCGAGGAAAAGGCGGCTGAAATCCATTCATTTGTGCCCGATGCAAATATTGCCGTTGCCCACGGAAAAATGAACGAGGAAGAGCTGAGCGAAGTGTGGCGTCAGCTTCTCGAGGGTGAAATCAACGTGCTTGTCTGCACCACAATCATCGAAACGGGCGTTGACGTGCCGAATGTAAACACTCTTATTATCGAAAATGCAGACTGCATGGGTCTTGCGCAGCTTCATCAGATACGAGGCAGAGTCGGTCGATCCATAAGACGAGGCTTTGCATATTTCACATTCAGACGAGGCAAGGAATTGTCAGAAATCGCACAGAAACGACTTTCCGCAATCCGTGAATATACGGAATTCGGCTCAGGCTTCAAGATTGCAATGAAGGACCTTGAAATCCGGGGAGCAGGCAATCTTCTGGGCGCAAAACAGCACGGTCATCTTGAAGCCGTAGGTTACGATATGTATCTGCAGATGCTTTCCGAGGCCGTAAGCAACGAAAAGGGCGAAACCGAGGAAGCACCTGAGCGTGAATGCCTTGTTGACATCCGTATCGATGCCCACATTCCCGAAAGATACATCGACTCCGTGCCGCAGAGACTTGCAATGTACCGCCGTATTGCAGATATCAGGAGCGAAGACGGCGCATCAGATGTTATCGATGAGCTGATTGACCGTTACGGTGAGCCGCCCGAAAGTGTGAAGGGTCTTATCACCGTTTCACTGATAAGAAATTCCGCAATCCGTCACAAGATTTACGAAATCGGTCAGAAGGGTAACACGCTCATGCTGTATAGCGACCACATCAGCCCCGAAAAGGTTGCACCGCTGATTAAAGCAATGCGTGGCAGAGTTGTCATCAGTGCCACTGCAAAGCAGTATATCGCAGTGAAAATTGCAAACAATGAAAATGTTCTTGACCTTCTCAGGCTGATTATGAGCCTGATGGATAAGGCTGAGGAAAATAATCAGAATAACTCTTGACAAAACGGAACAAATGTTCTATACTCGATATTGGGGTATAGAACATTTTTGTTTTTCAAGGAGTGAAATTTTATGAAACAAAAGAAATCTTTTTTAATCTATCACGATTACTGGGAGTGGCTGAAGCTTCTGACAAATGAAGAGCTTGGCAGGCTGATGCGCATAATTTTTTTATACGAAAGAGAGCAGAAAATACCCGAAAATCTTGACGGAAAGCTTGAAATGGCATTTGCCATGATAAAGGAGACACTGGACAGGGATAAGAAAAAGTACGAGGTTATCTGCAACAGAAACAGGGAAATTGCCCGTATGCGCTGGGAAAAGCTGCAGGATTACGGCATCGATCCCACGCCTGAAGATCTGAAATATCAGACAGACGAATAACCTGCAAAAAAAATCATGCGGCCGTATACAAACGTATGCGACCGCATTTTTTCGTTACCAGAAATGCCGATAATGATAATGATAAAGATAATGAAAGAGAAAATGAAAAAGAGAATGAAAATGTGATTGATATTTACATTGGTATACATTACGAAAGTGAATGAAAAAGAAAAAGCAGTAAAATTGTTCAAAACTTGTTCAGAACTGCACTTAAATTGTTCAAAACCCTGTTCAAAACTATGCAACATATGTTCAAAACTTCATTCTCTATGTTCAAAACTTTTTAGCGCAACAAAAAAACTCCCCGAAGGGAGTTTCTGTTTATCAGAATAATGTCTTTCTTCCGTTACGCCAATTACCGACAATAACTTTTCCGTTAGCACGAGTGTATCTTCCCGGGCCGTTGCGTTCGCCATCCAGATACTCACCTTCAAAAATCGAACCGTCTCGTTCATACTCTATGCCATGTCCGTTACGATTTCCATCAACATATTCGCCCTCGAATACCGAACCGTCTGCAAATACAAATTTTCCATGTCCGTTACGTTTATCGTTATAATACTCACCCTCATAAACTCCGCCGTTGGGAACTACATGTCTTCCATGCCCCTGTCGTCTATCGTTAAAATATTCACCTGCATACAAAGAAGAATCTGAGTATGTGCTCAATCCTTTGCCATGACGCACACCTTTGCACATATTTCCGCTATAAACATATTCACCAAAGACATCTTCACCATAAAACTTTTCAACATATACAATCTTTTCAGGCACAGGTTCAGGTTTTCTTTGAGTTTTCACCACATTGTTGACAGTAGTTACAGTTTGTTTTTCAGCTGCCCTGACAGCTTCGGGGCCGATATTACAGCACTGAAGCATATCTGCACTGCACAAAGCAGCTGCAAAATCATTTTCGGAAGGAAACTTATGCATAAAGATGCACTGATTCAGAGCAACCTGCATCGCCATGCCGTTGTCTTCTATTGTAAAATTCTCAATAAACGCAACAAGAGTTGGGATGTTATTCATATCCGCAAAATTGAACTCTCTGCGGCAGTTTTTTGAATCGATATAATTCTTTGACATCAGCGCAAGGAAGCATGCACTGCCCTTAAGCTGATTTGCGATAAAGGTAGGCCATTCCGAGCCTGCTTCAATACCGTTATCATACCACAGATTCAGACCGTATTCCTTCATGCGTCTGAGAATATTCATTACAACCGCATCATCCTTGTGTGCGTAACTTATGAAAATATATGGATTGTTCTGTGCCATAGCGCTACCTCTTTTTACTGAATATGATATTATTCTACATCTTTAATCTGCTTCAGTCAACATTATAACACAAAAAACTCCCCGTAGGGAGTTTCTGTTTATCAGAATAATGTCTTGTTTCCGTTACGCCATTTGCCTGTTACAGTCGAGCCGTTTGCAGTTCTGAGAGTGCCGTTTCCGTTATACGGTGCGCCGTCTCTCCACTCACCTGTCCATGATGTGCCGTCTGTATTATATTTCTGTCCGTAGCCGTGGAATTTATTATTCATCCATGCGCCGATGTAAATCTCACCGTTGTTGAAGATCATCTTTCCCTGACCGTGACAGATACCGTTCTGCAGAGTGCCTGTGTATTTTCCGTTGGGGAATATTGCCGTTCCGTTTCCCGTAACGGGCGCACCCATATTCCATGTGCCCTCCCAACGTGAATTGTCTATATACTGAAGAACTCCACGACCGTGCATACAATCATCAAGCCAATCGCCCTCATATATTCTTCCGTCTGCCCATTTGTACATACCGTAGCCGTTGCGTTTGCCGTTGGTAATCGTGCCGTCGTAAATGCCGTTGTTCATAGCAACACGGCCTTTTCCGTTGACGGGCTTATCCTCTGCCCATTCACCGTACCATACAGAGCCGTCTGCATTTGTAAGCCTGCCCATGCCGTGATACATATTTGCCTTCCAGCCGCCCTCATAAATATTGCCGCTGGCATACTTCATTGTGCCGTGACCCTGTCGCTGATCGTCGCAATATTCACCATCAAACACGGCACCGTTTGCAAAAACATATCTGCCCTTACCGTGGAATACGCCCATTTTCCACTCACCGTCGTAAGTATGACCGTTGGCATAAACCATTTTTCCTCTGCCGTTGCGGCTTCCGTTGAGATAACCGCCGTTATACACATTTCCGTTCTGATATTTTATCATGCCGTTGCCTGTGTATTCGTCACCGTTTACCCATATACCTTCCCAGCATGAGCCGTCGGGACGGATAAATTTTCCGTAGCCGTTATATTTATTGTCGCTGAATTCACCGTCATACACTCTGCCGTCACTGAACATATATCTGCCTTTACCGCAGCGCTTGTCATCACGGTATTCGCCCTCATATATATCTCCGTTATTCAGCTTTGCCTTGAAATGTCCGTTACGTTTATCATCACGGAATGTGCCCTCGAACACATCTCCGTTTGAGAATGTATATCTTCCCTGACCGTGAAAAAGATTGTTTCTCCACTCACCCTCGTAAACATGACCGCTTGCGTACGTCATCTTGCCGTGGCCGTTACGGATTCCGTCGTTGCATTCACCGTTATATTCATTTCCGTTTGTGTATTTTATAATGCCTCTGCCTGAGCGTTTTTCACCGTTTTCCCATACGCCTTCCCAGAACAGACCGTTTTTACTTATGAGCTTGCCGTGACCGTGATAGTTGCCGCCACGGAATTCACCGTCATAAATATCACCGTTTGCAAGCATATACTTGCCTGCACCGTGGAAATTATCGTCACAGAATTCGCCGTCATAAACTGCACCGTCAGCAAATGTAAGCACACCTTTACCGTTGAGCTTACCGTTAAGCACATAACCGTTGTAGGTGAAATATCTGTCACCGAGCTTGCCCACATGATTTTCAACGTAGGCAGGCGCTTTTTCATTCCGTGAAGGAGTTACAGACTCTGCTGACTGCTGATTATCAGTTTTGCAACACTGAAGCATATCAGCTTCGCAGATGATTGCTGCAAAATCCTCATCTGTGGGGAATCTGTGTCTGAAAACGCACTGATTGAGCGCCACCTGCATTGCCATGCCGTTATCATCAATCACAAAATCCTCGATATACGCAACAAGAGTTGGAATTCTGTTCATATCTGCGAAATTGAACTCTCTGCGGCAATTGATTGAATCGATGTAATTTTTTGACATAAGTGCAAGGAAGCATGTACTTCCCTTGATCTGATTTGCGATGAATGTAGGCCACTCAGTGCCGGCTTCGATACCGTTATCATACCACAGATTAAAGCCATTTCTCTGCATGGCTCTGATTATACCCATAACGACACTGTCATCTCTGTGTGCGTAACTTATGAAAATATAAGGCTTATTCTGTGACATAACGCTACCTTCTTTGAAAAATATATGATACTATTTTACACTTATTTCTTAACCGAGTCAAGAATAAAAACTCCCTGCAAAGGGGAGTTTCTTTACAAATCAATTGAACAACAAGGCTATTCCGCCGGCAATGAGAAGCTCTGCAACAAGAATGGCAACGTAGCCTGCAATAAAACGGGTCTTCGGAGTGTTGTTCCACGCTTTTTTGAAGTTCTTATCACCAAGAGCCACCGGATCGGCACGTCTGCAATGAGGACAAACCTTTGCCGCCGCATTGATCTTACCGTAACAATACTTACAAGTGGTTTCCGTTGCACTTACAGGCTTACCTTTCATTGCAAAAATTCCCGCAAGAATTGCAGGCAAAACAAACATAATAATAACCGCTGTTGAACCAAATTCCATTTTATACATTCCTTTTAAAATAATACATTTTTACCGTCGACCCATTTGCCGACCTGAATTCTGCCGTTTGCGTAGACATATTTTCCTTTGCCGTGGCGCACACCGTTTCTGAATTCACCCTCATAAACGTCACCGCTGATGTATACAAACTTGCCGTAACCGTTGAAAAGTCCGTTCTGGAAATCACCTGTATAGACAGAGCCGTTTGCCTGTCTGAGCTTGCCTTTGCCGTGTTTTCTGCCTGCTGAATATTCACCCTCGTACACATCACCGTTGGCATATACATACTTACCGTAGCCGTCAAAAACTCCGTTGTTGAAAGAGCCTTCGTAACGGCTGCCGTCCGCTGCAGTATAAACACCTGTGCCGCAGTATTTACCGTTTTTAAGGTCACCGTTATAGCTTTCACCGTTTACAGCCGTAAACTTTCCTCTTCCGCCGGGCGCACCGTCTATCCAGCCGCCTTCGTACATATTTCCGTTTGCCCAGATATATTTTCCGTAGCCGTGACGGATGTCATTCTTGTATTCACCGTCATACACATCACCGCTTGGATACACACTCTTACCGGGACCTGATCTGACACCGTTGAGAAGAAAGCCTGTGTAGCGACAAGTCTCACTGCCACGGATAAGCTCTTCGTTTTCAACTCTTCTTGCGCCCCTTGTACGGACTGACTCACCGCCCAGAAGACTGCCTGCCATACGGCTGGGCTGAAGTATATCAGTCTTGGAAACGGCATCAATGAACGTGCTGTATTCTCTGTATCTTGTCTTATAGAGACACTGATTAAGAGAAATCTGCATATCCATGCCCTCATCCTCAACCTCAAACTCTTCAAGGAAGATAACAAGCATGGGGATATTGTATTTATCCGCAAAATTGAACTCTCTGCGGCAATTCTTCGAAGCTACATAATTTCTTGAAAGAAAGCAGATGCAGCAGGAGCTTTCCTTAAGCTTCTTTGCGATAAAAGTAGGCCATTCCTCACCGCCCTGAATACCGTTGTCATACCAGATATTGAAGGTGTTTGCAGTAAGGGTTTCAATTATTTCCTCAACTGTGCCGCCATCCTTATGGGCATAGCTTACAAAAATATATGAATCTGACTGTGACATAGAATCAGCCTCTTTTTCTATATAATGATATTATTTTACTATATATCAACAATTCAGTCAATATAAAACGGGAATTTCGCAACAATTTGTCATGTGAATATTATAATATAAACTTCCTCTGTCATGTAATTTCCGTTTACCGTGCAAATAAAAAAACTCCCGCAAAGCAGGAGTTTTATAATTCCGGAATTAAGCCTTAGCTTCAGCCTTTGCCTTTTCTTCCTTGAGCTTCTGACGCTCGTCGTAGGGAAGAAGGAATTCTGAAAGGTCCTTATACTTAACCTTGATGTCCTTTTTCTTGTAAACGATGTTGACAACGATCTGAGCAACATAAGCAACGCACATACCGAGAGCGCCCCAGGGAGCAACTGAACCGACGAATACATCGGGGTAAGCTGCATTCATGCCTGATACCCAGAGAGACATCATAACAGCAGCAACGATTGTGAAAACGAGACCGATAGATGCAGTTGCGATGTTACGCTGAATACCCTTTTTGCCGCATGACATTGTAAGATTTACAAGGTTTACGATACAAGCAAGAACAGCAAGTACAAGGCTGAGAAGTGCTGCGATATAGAAAATATATGCAGTGCCTACTGTCTGAGAATCGATCATTGCAAACAGATGATCAACATCAAGTGCCATGAACACCTTTGTTACGATTGAAATCATGTTTACGCCGACAGTTTCAGCATAATAAGGCAGATTGACAGCAACTGTACCCATGGGAAGGAGTGTTGCAAGAAGAGGGAACAGACCGAGAACAAGTCTTACGATTGCAAGAGGTGAGCCGATAGTAGCAGCCTTGAGTCTGTCCATACCGGGCTGTGAGCATGCATGCTCGAATTCAGCCATATCAGCCTCTTTCTTCAGTGTTTCCTCCATACCGTAGTAAACCAGATTGACTCCGCAGACGGGACATTCAGGTTTAATATCAATCAATGAAAGCTTATAACCGCATTTGGGGCAGTAACTTGCCATAATAATTCACCCATTCATTCTATAGTTCCATGTAATTTTAACATATAATTTTAAAAATAACAAGATGTTTTTTGTATATTTTTTAAAATTTTCTGATTTTACAATAAGGACTTGTTGATATCAAGGTTGTATTCGTCACATACCTCGATAATCTGCTCTGCAGTGGGTCTGACTTTCTTGCCGCCCATTGAGATAACCTTGACGAGAATCTCGGCAGCCTTTTCAACAGTTTCGATTATACCAAAAACCTCTCTGAAATCTTCACCTGAACTGAAGATACCGTGCATTGACCATACAACAACATCATACAGCCTGAACTTTTCAGCAGTAGCCTTTGCAATTTCAATACTGCCTGTAAGCATAAGAGGAAGAATACCTACACCACGGGGGAACACAACTGCACATTCGGGCATCATATCCCAGATTTCACGGGTGAAGTCCTTATCATTCTGAGGAAGCACGAATGTAAGAGCAATTGTATTGACGGGATGCACATGCATAACAAGTCTGTGCTTGCCGCCTGTGATGTCATACTTTACACTGTGGTTAAGAAGATGTGTGGGGAATTCACTTGTGGGTCTGCCGCCCTCTTTAAGTCCCCATACGATTCTGTAATTTTCGCCTGTTTCGTCAATCTGAGCGATACAAACGCTGTTTTCAGGCTCTGACTTTGTGTAACGGAAATATCTGCCGCTTCCTGTAACAAGGAAATACTCGTTTGCAAGGTTTGCAACAACAACACCGATTGAAATCCAGGGCCTGTCGTATGTAAACTCAGCCTTTACAGCCTCAATATCCTCATCCTTGATACGGTATGACATATTGCCGCCGTTACGCTCATTCCAGCCAAGCTGACAGCAGAGGTCAGCCATGTTTATAAATTCGTTAAAAAACTTTGCATCCAATACTTTTGACATAATAACACCTTTTCAGTAGGATTTTGATTAACAATTTACAATGTACAATGTACAATTATTTTTAACCGTCGGTGGGTTTGTTGGGATTGGGTTGCTCTGCCTGACGGTTTTTCAATCATTTTCGGGAGGGGAAACCCATCCCCTACGACGTAAAACCGAAATTGACCTTTCGGATTACATTTAATTATTTCTTTGCTTCAACGGCATTCTTTGCCTTCTGACAGATATTCTCTGCATTAAGACCGAATATTTCCAGAAGCTCAAGTGCGGGACCTGACTTACCGAATGTATCCTCAACGCCCACCTTCATAACGGGGACGGGAGTTGTTTCACAGATAACCTCTGCAACTGCACTGCCGAGACCTCCGATAACGCTGTGCTCTTCAGCAGTTACGATAGCGCCTGTCTTCTTTGCAGCATCAATGATGATGTCACGGTCAAGAGGCTTGATTGTTGCCATGTTGATGACAGC
>JAFYUD010000266.1 GCA_017549665.1 Clostridia bacterium
ACACCCCGGTCACTTCGAACTTCTTAAAACAGAAATTTTTTAAAGGATAGGTAAAGTTTTATGAATATAATTATTATCATGTCAGGCGGTGTAGGTAACCGCTTCGGTGCAAATATTCCCAAGCAGTACTGCAAGCTTGGCGGCAGACCTGTTATCGATTATGTTATCGACGCAGCAAAAGGCTCAAAGGTTGCTGACAAGGTTCTTGTTGTCTGCGATCCTTCATGTATTGATTATTCAGATGCTCTTAAGAATTCAGGCTTTGATTTTGCTCCCAACGGCAAGGAAAGACTTGATTCACTCAAGAGTGCGTTTGATCACATTCAGGCAAATTATCCCGAGTGCGAAGGCATTATCATTCTTGATGCTGTTGCACCTTTCGTAACATCAGAGCTTATCGACGATTATCTCACAAAGCTTGATGAGAATGATGCAGTTATCACCTGTCAGAAAATCACAGGCGCTCTCGGTAATTATGCTTTTGATCCCCTTGACCGTGAGGAATATTACATGACACAGTCACCCGAGGCATTCAGATTCAAGACACTTATGCCTCACTTTACAACAACATTCCCCAGTCAGGAGCTTGCATGGCAGATGCCCAGAGAAACAAAGAAGTATCTCAACTTCAACTTCAAGAATAATCTCAAGCTCACTTATGATTTTGAACTTAAATATGCTGAGTACGTAATGGCTCAGAATAAGGAAAACGCATGATTAAAAACAAAAAGAAGCTTTTTTCAGTAGCATCTGACCTTGTTTTCAGTATTGCAGGTCTGGTGCTGATGAATGGTGTGCTTCAGCTGCTCATCAATCCTACACTGAATAAATGGCTCGGTGATGACGCATTCGGTGATTATCAGTCCATTCTTGCAGTCGTATCTGTTCTGGGTACGACTTTTGGTGTTGCAGCAAATTACTCACGCATGGTGCGGGCAAGAGAGCACAAGGACACAAACGGGGATTATAACATAATTCTTGCTGTGGTTGCCTTGCTGTGTGTCGGCGTATCTGTAGTGACACTGATTGTGTACAAATCATTCAGCACAGCGCATTTTCTGCTTCTCACGGTGCTGATGATTGCAACTGTGCTAAGGTATTACGGTGATGTCAACTACCGTATAAAGCTTAACTACAAAGGCTTCTTTATTTACTATGCAATAACAACTGTCGGCTACTGCCTCGGACTTCTTCTTTTCAAGTATGTTTCGGAAGAATGGATGCTTACTTTTATTGCAGGCGAAGCTGCAGCAGTAATTTTTGTATTTTTCCACGGCGACATATTCAGAGGAAAGAAGCTCATGTCCCCCTCTGACGGCTTCGGAAAAACAGTGAAATCAACAGGAATCCTGTCTGCGACAAATCTTCTCAATTCACTTGCATTCCAGTCAGATAAGATTATTCTCGGAATTGCAATCGGTGGTGAAGCAGTTACAACATTTTATGTTGCAACACTTCTTGGTAAGGTTGTTTCTCTTCTGACCACTCCTCTTAACGGCGTGCTTATAGGTTACCTTACAAAGTATGAGGGCAGATTCACAAAAAAGATGTTTGCCGTATTCACAGCGGCGCTTCTCGGAGTGGGAATCGTAGCGCTTGCGGGCTGTTACGTTGCATCAACTATTTTTGTAAAGCTGTTTTATCCCGGTGTTTATGATGAAGCAAAGCAGTATTTCTTCCTTGCAAATGCGGGACAGATATTCTACTTTATCGCAAACTGTCTGATGACTGTTATTCTCAGACTTGCAAGTGAAAAATTCCAGATGTATATAAGCATCGGATATATCATTATTTATGCAGCTACCGTAATTCCTCTTACCATCACATACGGTCTCTGGGGAATGACCGCAGGTCTGCTTGTTGCAAATGCGGCAAAATTCATAATCACAAGCATTGTGGGTTTTGTAAAAGCTGAAAACAAGCATCTTCAGGAAGCAACTGAATAATTCATAAGGGGCCTGACGGTCCCTTTTTTATTTATATAAATTTTAATTTCATATGGATTTTTCTGGCTGTATATGTTACAATGGATAAAAATAATATTAAGAGGTGCTATATGAAAAAGATTATAGCTGTAGTTTTAAGTGTTATAATTGTACTTTCATCTCTTGCAGTTGTATCATTTGCTGCAGATGACGGCGCAATGACTTTTGCAGTGGCAGCAGACCTGCACTACAATGACACAAGAACAGAAGAATTTGAAGTTTATACTCCTGACAGTGAGCTTTTCTGGTACGCAAATCGCCGTGCGCAGCTTGAGGATGAAAGCGGATTTATTATCGATGAATTCCTCAGACAGTGTGCAGAGAATGACGATGTAGAATTTGTTCTTCTTGCAGGTGACCTTGTTGATGACGGAAAGGCTATTCAGGATCAGCATTACGGTGTAGCTGCAAAGCTCAGCGCTTTTGAAGAGTCAACAGGCAAGCAGGTTTACGTTATCAACGGTAACCATGATGCCGGTATCAATGAAGACTGCGCTACAACATTTGATGAGTTTAAGTCAATCTATCACGAATTCGGTTATGCAGAAGCTCTTGAAACTATCGAAGGCGACTGCTCATATACAGCTGATGTAAGCGACAAGTACAGACTTATTGCTCTTGACTCATGTCACGACACTGCTTCAACAGAGGACGGCATGACAGTTGAACAGATTCAGTGGGTTGTCGATCAGGCTGAAAAGGCAAAGAAGGACGGCAAGTATCCCATCCTTATGATGCATCACAACCTTCTCGACCACCTTCCCATTCAGAGAATCATCAGCCGTAACTTTATCGTAAAGTATCACTATACAACTGCAACTCTCTTTGCAGATGCAGGTATAAAGCTTGTTTTCTCAGGCCACGAGCACTGCAGTGACGTAGCTGATTACACAACTCCCGCAGGCAACACGATTTACGATTTTGCTACAACATCACTTACAATGTATCCTCTTGAGTACAGACTTATCACCTGCGCAGATGATAAGATCACATATGAGGCAAAGGCTGTTGAGGATATAGATACAGACGCACTCAATGCAGCATCAGGCTATCAGTATTCAGAAGCTCAGCTTGCAGCAATGGAAGCCGGCATGAACGACTATGCATACGGCTATCTGAGAACAGGTATTCAGTACAGACTTGAGCTTTCTCTTACAATGGAGAAAATGGGCATCAAGGAAACCGATATCTATTACGGACTTGTAAATACAGCAGTCACAAGACTTACTGACCTTCTTGATGCACCCCTTTACGGTGAGAATTCCGTTCAGGAAAAGGCAAAGGGTTATAACCTTGTAATTCCCGACAGTGATTATGAAAATCTCTGGGATCTTGCAATGACACTTCTTTCAATGCACTATGCAGGTGAAGAGAATTTTGATCTTTACTCAACAGAAGTAACAATTCTTCTCCGTTCAGTTGCAATGATTCTCAAGGATGTTCTTGCAGGTACAGAAGATGATCTTCTCTTCGCATGGGCAGAGGATTATGTAAAATCCAAGGGTGGTGAAGGCCTTGCTACAGAGGTTGCAAAGCTTTGTGCTCAGACATTCGGCGGTGTAACACCTGTTGAATATGCACTTTGCGCAGTTGCATCTCCCATCATTTATGAGTTTGCTTACGACAGCGACGGAGTAAATGACAACAACGGTACTCTTGACGGCTACGCAGTTGAAAAGGACATGAATCTCATCGAAAGCATCGTTGCATGGTTCAAGTCACTTATTGCAAAGGCTGAGCTTTATCTCAGAATGTTCTTTGAAATCTTTACAAAGACAAACTTTATCTGAAATCAGAAAGACTCCTTCGGGAGTCTTTTTTTATCTTGAATATTCTATGTCGTTGTGCTATTATATATTATAATTGTATGTACAGAAGGTGTTACTATGATTTATGCGGCAGTGCTGGCAGGCGGCAGCGGCTTGCGAATGGGCGGAGACATGCCCAAGCAGTTTCTTCATGTGGGCGGCAGACCGATAATCATCCGCAGTATTGATGCTTTTGCTGAAAGCGGACTTGTTGATAAGATTTATGTTGCAGTTTCTGCAGATTATATTGATTATACGAAGAAGCTTATCAGCCGATTCTGTCCTGATGTTGCAGCTGTAGTGCTTGAAGGCGGCAGTAACCGTAATGAAACACTTTTCAATGTACTTAAAGATATTGAAAAAAATTCAATGTCTGATGATGATATAATTCTCACTCATGATGCGGTCAGACCATTCATCAATACCCGTATAATCCGTGACAATATTGAAGCTGTCAGAAAATACGGTGCCTGCAATACCGTTGTGCCTGCAGTTGACACAATGGTCAGAAGCACAGACGGTGAGGTTATCTGTGATATACCTGCCCGCAGTGAGCTTTTTCACGGTCAGACACCTCAGAGCTTTAATGCATCAGAGCTTATGGAGCTTTACAGCAATATGAGTGAAGAGGAGTTTGAGCTTTACACTGATGCGTGTATAGTGTTTATAAAAAACGGCAGGAAAGTTCACCTTGTAACGGGTGACAGAAATAATATCAAACTTACCTATCCCGAAGATATGGAAAAGGCAGAGATAATAATCAGGGAGAGAAACAAATGAACAACAGATTATCAGTAATCGTGCCCGTATACAACGGTGAGAAATATCTTGAAAATACACTTGAATGTCTTGTAACACAGACTGTTGAGAATTTTGAGGTTATTATAGTTGACGACGGCTCAACAGACAGCACTCCGGATATCGCTCAGAAGTATTGCGATGAGTACAATGATTTCTATTACATCCGTCAGGAGCATAAGGGTATTTATGCCGCAAGAAATGCAGGTATTGATAAAGCAAAATGCGAATACCTCATGTTCCTTGACTGCGGAAATATCCTTACAGACGGTTCTGTTGAAGCAATTTTTGCCGTTGCGGATGAGCAGGATGCAGATATGATCACCGGCAGAAACTGGAGACACGGTGATATTGAGTATGAATACGAAAAATCACTTGATGTCCTTGCAACTCAGCCTCAGGTTGAAATGCTTGAGTCAAGACTTCTTTACAGTGAGACTCTCGGTGCAAAGGCAATCAGAAAAAAACTTTTTGATCTTTATAACATCCGTTTTCTTGATCTTACTGCACATGCTGAATTGCTCTTTATCATGCAGTGCGTATTCAAAGGTATAAAAATCAGCGGTTGTCCTGATTTTATTCACGAAGAATCTGTTCTTCATATTCAGGACGGCTGGTCACAGACTCAGCTTCCCACAGCTGAAAATGTTCGTTCTGCAAAATATGTCTTCTCTGAGATTTTTGAAACAGCAAGAGATATCATTACTGAGCAGACAGGCACCTGCGACGGTGACGAAGCATATATTCAGGAAATCATCTACATGATTTACCGTTTTTATCTTGATAATTTTTATCGCAGATACTGGTATATGGATGAAGACGGTCTTAATGAGATGAAAGGGGAGTTTGAGAAATACGCACAGTTTGTAAAAGCTGACCGTTTCAAAAAGCTTCAGGAGCATAATGCAGACATCCGCCTTCCTTATATATATATTGATAAGAAGGAAGCAGCAGACGAGCCTGAGTTCACAATCTTCTTCGACCTTACAAAGGAGGAGGAATACGCACCCTTCCTCCGTTCACTTTATGCACAGACCTTCCCGTTTTTTGAAGTGATTGTCTGCGAAAGCAGATTTTCCTCCGAAGCATTCCCTGAAGAATTCCGAAAAATGGAAAATCTCGTTGTTCTTCCCGATAAGGGCTTCCACACAGCAGCAAGAACGGCGGCAAAGTCAGGCATCTGCCTTGAAATCAGAAGCGGTGAGCCACTTGATATGCGAGTGCTCCGTGAAACAGCAGAAACAAAAGCTCCGAAGTTTATGAAGCAGTATATCTTTGCTTCAAAGCGCAAAACACTCACAGCAAAAAAAGTCCTGAAAGACAAGGGCCTGAATTTTAACGACTGATTGCATAAATATATCAGATGTGCCCTGTAGGGGCGTTTATCAAACGCCCGATTTGTCGAAGACAAATAACGGCGGAAGCCGTTCGGAATAAATTCAATAAAAGAACGAGTTCGGTTTTACGCACTGACGTGCGACGGGCGATGAATCATCGCCCCTACAAGAATGTTGAGAGTTTGAGATATATGTTATGAAAAATAAACCTTCCAGAAAAGCCAATAGATTGAAAAATTATGATTATTCGACAAAGGGAGATTATTTTATAACGATTTGTACTCATGAACGAAAAAATATTTTTTGGATGTCGGATTATAAATCAACAAATGTTAAAAATTATATTGAACTTTTGAATGATAACGGTAAAATTGTTGATAAAGTATTGAATAAAGCAAATGATGTGTATGCAGAAAAAGCTGTCATTGAAAAATATGTTATAATGCCTGATCACATCCACATTTTGATTAGTATTTTATATGATCATATTGTTTCTGTTGATATGATAGTAAAAAATATAAAAAAATATGCAAGTATAGAAACGGGTATAAAAGAATTGTGGCAAAAAGGATTTTATGATCATGTTGTGCGAAATGAAAACGATTACAGTGAAATCTGGGATTATATTGATGCCAATCCCAGGAAAATAACAAATAATATTTTTATGCAATAAAATACCTGTAGGGGCGTTTATCAAACGCCCGATTTGTCGAAGACAAATAACGGCGGAAGCCGTTCTTGATTGCCCGTATTTCGCCACAAATACCCCCTTTGTCTATTAAAAAATATGGCTGAAAACCGCCGGAATAACGCATCTGACAAGCCGTTGCCTTTACACTTTTTTATAAGGTGTAAAGGCTTTTTACTTTATTTTCCGGATTGGTAAATTCTGTGTGTTGAAACTTCACAAAATAAACTGGTGATAAACTGCAATTCAACAATTATACTTGGATATGTTGCACAAAATCCAATAATAAACAAATAATTAACTCAAACCTATTGAAAACCTTGACTAAAAATGATATAATCTACATGCCTATCAATGCCTGCTCTTATTGCGCCTTTTGTTCAGTGGGTGCAGTAAAAGCAGAAAAATATATTAAAGAAAGGAACTGATTTTCTATGAAAATCGCAAAGAAGTCATTGAGCATCTTCTTAGCATTCTTAATGCTTTTCAGTGCATGCTCAGTGGGCCTTACAGGCATTACTGTTTTTGCGGCAGAAGGTGACGAATCAAAGTACACCAAGCAGGAAGTTGCAGATCTTATCAATGCAGCTACAGCCGGTGGCTTCACTTCCACCAGCAACAATAATGCATGGAATTACGCAGCCGATGACGGTAAAGCACTTGCAGCAGCAGAAGCAATTTTTGATTATGCTGTTAATATTTATCGTGGCGGTAACGGCGCAACAGATGCAGCGAACTCAACAACAGGCTTGTATAACAAGTTTGATGCTGAATTCAGCAGCATGTATACAAATGCAGTCGCAGCAAGACAGCTTGTAAAGAACGTCCTTAATCCCGACGGTACAACTGTTTACGCTTACGAGGC
>JAFYUD010000267.1 GCA_017549665.1 Clostridia bacterium
CCTCAGGTGCGGCTGAATCAGCAGCGCTGTTCTGAACAACAACCTCACTGTCATATTTAAGACCGAAGCCGCCCAGAATATCATCGAAATCATTATAGCTGCTCCATTTGTTATAAAGGTCTTTGTAATAATTGAGAATCACGGACTCAACAGCGCTGTAATCCGACTTTTCTACAAATTCAACTATAACATCGTCCTGCTTTGCTTTGTCAATTTTTCTGACAGTTACATTGGTTGCCGCAACACCGCCTATAATAATTGCAATTGCAGCTGCAACTGAAGTTATGATTTTAATTATCTTTCCTGTTTTCTTTTCCTTACGGACTTTAGGGTCTACAATTCCGCCGTTTTCATTGATAAGTTGTTCAATATTCTCCGCAGACAGTGATTCGGGAAGTGTGATTTCCTCATTATCAAGCTGTTTTTCAAGCTCATTTAAAAATTCTTTGTCTTTCATTCTGTTGTCCTCCCTATCTACTGTAATATATCCCGCAATTTTTTAAGAGAGCGTGAAAGCTTTGAACGCACAGAGCCGGATGTCATATCAAGCATACCTGCAATTTCTCCGCTTTTATAGCGTCCTATAACACTGAGAAGCACAATCTGTCTCTCATCCTCCGCAAGTGCTGACAATGCATCGTATACTTCAGCTGAAAGTGATGCATCAACAACCTTTTCATCTGCCACTGCTTCATGAATTTCATGGATTGCCACGGTGCAGACACTGTCTGCGGGATTGGTCAGCTTACTCTTGCACACGTTTGACAGAATCTTGAACATCCACGATTTGAACGCAGAAGGCTTCTGAAGTTTTGCTATGTTACGGAAAGATAACAAAACAGCCTCCTGCACGCAATCCTCTGCATCCGCACTGTTACCGGTATACCACAGTGCGAATTTATAAAGGTCTGTTGCATAGAAGCTGTAGACAGTCGCAAAAGCTTTGCTGTTTCCTGTCTGAGCTTCTCTGACGAGTTTATCGAGATCATTCTTCATAGTGCCTCGCCCCCTTCGTCTATTAGACTGAGAAAAACAACAAAGTGTTGCAATGAAATGTAAAATTTTCAAAAAAAATCAGAATTTAACTTTTTTAATTAACAATTCACATTGTACATTTAAATAATTGTTTAAATGAACATCAGTGATGCTGCAATAAGAAACTGTGCTGTATAGTATGTTGTATGGTTTGTGATAACATCAACAGGTCTTCTCTTGCCTTCACCGAAATATGTACCTGAAAGGATAAGATCAGAAATAAGGAAGAATACGCCACCAGCAAACATAAAGTTGAGAGTCATATTCTCAAACTTATTCATAATCGCAAGTGATGCTGAAAGGAATGTCATAAATGCAAGGACAAAGCCGTAAATTGCCGTAATTGCCTTGAATTTGCCGTAGACCATTTTCATAGGCTTCTCAATAACGAGTGTACCGACAGCAAGAACAACTGCAAGAATTGCAGGAATGATTATATACTTGATCTGAGCAAAATCAACATAATTGATAAACAGACCTGCAAGGAATATGATATGACCTGTCATAAATGCGCCGAAGCCTGCAAATGTGAAAATATCATTATCCTGAGGATAAACCCACTTGAGGTCAAGCCAGATATCACCCATAAGACCGAAAACGAGACCGACGATAACAAGAAGTGCAAAGCTGAAGTTTTCACTTGCAGTGTTCATCATTGCCGCAGCAGCACCGCAGCTGACAAAAAGTACACTTGTAAGTCCCTTGATAAGAAGCGCTTTTACTCCGCCCTCTCTGACACGAAGCACATTGAATGCTATGCATGAAATAATTCCTGCTGCAAGTAATACATAAAATAACATAATAATCCTCCTGATGAAGAAATTTCTTTATTTCATTATAGCAAACCCCATGCAACTTTGCAATATTGATTTTTTATTTCTCAGTTGCTTGACAAGTCAGCATATTTGTAGGATAATATAGACGGAGGATTTTTGTATGAAAAGATTTTTTATTATATTTCTTTGCATTCTGTCAGTTTTCACTCTTGCTTCATGTAACAAGCAGGATGGCGGCGGAAGCGTAAACGTGGGAGATTATGTGCTTCCCGAGGTAACATCAGAAACAACTACAGCAAAACCGATTCCCGACAATCTTCTCGAGTCCGATACATCATGGCTTGACTGTTACGCACTTGAATACAGCTATTACGACACAAAAACAGGTGAATCAAAAATAGCAGAAGGCAGATTCGGAAATTATTATCAGTCACTTGACTATGCCACAAACACAATCACATTCTATTCTCAGGAAGACGGCTATATACTGCAGTATGTACTCAACAACAACACAAAATCAGGTACTGCGGCTGTCGTTACAGGGTCAACAATTGACAACCTTTATTCAGGCTTTGCAATGCTTTCAACATGCGACCCCTACTTCCCTCTTTACAACAATGTAACTGAAGTTGGCAAGGATTTTGTTGCAAACCGCAGTGTAACACGTTACAAGCAGACTCAGACAGAAAACGGCGTTGTAACAAAAATTGCGTACATCTGGATTGATGATGAGCTGGGCTTTGCATCAAAATGTGAGCAGTATGACGCTGTCACTCAGGCTCTTGAACTGAGATGGGAGTTATTGTCATTCACACGTAACGCAACAGAAGAAGCTGTCAAGGTGAATACAGATGCATTCTCACTCAGCACTGAAAACTGAATAAAAAAAGTAATGCGATGAGTTTATATGACTCACCGCATTTTTTTATTTTTTCACAAATGTTCTTATTATAAATTCAAAACCGATTTCAAGCGAACCCACATTTCCGAGCTTTTCAATATCCTTCTGAGATGTCCT
Source organism: Clostridia bacterium (assembly GCA_017549665.1). The sequence goes on from JAFYUD010000267.1 coordinate 2,830, forward strand.
GTAATAATACGGTGTCATTGAAAACAACCGCATTATATCATCATTTGAATCAACCACACTGCGGCTTGAGACCACTTCACTGCTTACAAGGCTAAGCCCCTCGTAATCAGTTTTATCCTCATTGTTTTCATATGGTGTATCATAAATAAGCTCTTTAAGCTCCCACAGATGGCGTTTCGCAGGAACGACAGAAAGAAGAATTCCGTCCTTCTTCAGAATTCTTGCAAATTCCTTTTCATTGAACGGTGCGCATATCTGAAACGCAGCATCAATGCTGTTGCTTTCAAGGGGAATTGCCGCAATATTCGCAACAAAGAAAAAGTTGTTTTTATGCTTTTTTGCGGCAGGCTTTATCATTTCCTTTGAAATATCAAAGCCCCACACCTGAACGCCTGATTTTTCAGCAATAAGATTTGTATAATACCCCTCACCGCATGATATATCAAGTGCATTATTTCTGCCTTTTATCATTTCGGCTATTTTCAGCGCAAGAAAATCGTAATATCCTTTTTCAAGAAAAGCACGTCTTGACTTTGCCATATCTTTATTGTCACCGATAAGACTTCCTGACTTATGTTTACCTGTAAGAAGATTTACATAGCCTTCCTTTGCCGTGTCATAGGCATGACCGTTTGCACAGCGGAAGGTGGAGTCGGTTTTATTTAATTTCTGTAAGCATACAGGACAGATGAGCATATTATTACCTCTTTTTAATCTTACGGATAATATGTGATTTTTTGCACAAACTTTATCCGAGGTGTAAATTTATGATTTTTCTGAAAGCATTTGTAACAGGCGGAATTATCTGCATCATAGGACAGATTCTGATTGACAACACAAAGCTTACATCAGGAAGAATTCTTGTGGGATTTGTTGTAGCAGGTGTTGTGCTGACAGCAATGGGACTTTATCAGCCGATTGTTGACTTTGCAGGATCAGGTGCTACAGTGCCACTGACAGGCTTCGGTTATACCCTTGTTGAAGGCACAAGAAAAGCCATACAGGAGCAGGGGCTCATAGGCGCATTGTCAGGACCGCTGACGGCTTGTTCATCAGGTGTGATGGCTGCCTTGCTTTCAGGTCTTGTTGTTTCTTTTTTCTCAAAACCTAAATCAAAATAATCTTTTTTCTGATTATACCACAATTTCCTGATTTTGCAAATTATTTATAATATTTATCAATAAAAATGCTTGTATTTAATATATATCTGTGCTAAAATAACAACAAATAATCTTTCTGAAAGATTTTTGGAGGTATTTTTATGGCAGATAACATTCTCGACCGTTTCAAAACAAACACTGAGGAGCAGGTGGTCGACGCTTCCAAGAAGGTCAAGGTCGGTATCATCGGTACAGGATGGATTGCAGAAGCTCATGCAGCTTGCTACAAGAGATGCCCTGACGTTGAAATCGTAGCTCTTGCTGATATCGTTCCCGGAAAAGCTGAAAAGTTCGCAAAGGACAACGGCATTGAAGGCGCAAGAATTTATAACAGCGACCGTGAGCTTATCGATAACGAGGCTGACATTGACGCAGTAAGTGTTTGTACATACAACAGACAGCACGCACCCTGTACAGTATACGCTCTTGAGCATGGTGTAAACGTTCTTCTTGAAAAACCCATGTGTGTAACAACTGAAGAAGCAGTTGAAATCTGCAGAGCTGAAAAGAAGAGCGGCAAGCTCCTTTCAATCGGCTTCCAGCCCAGATTTGACGAAAACATGAAGATGGTAAAGAAGGTTGTTGAATCAGGCGAGCTTGGTCAGATTTATTATATCCAGACAGGCGGCGGAAGAAGAAAGGGTATCCCCACTCCTTACGGCACATCCTTCATTGAAGACGAGACTGCAGGTATCGGCGCTCTTGCTGACATCGGCTGTTACTCTCTCGATATGGTTCTCAATGCTGTAGGCTATCCCAAGCCCCTTACAGTTTCAGGTTACATGTCAGACTTCTTCGGCAAGGATCCTGCTACATATCCCGAACATCCCGAATATGCTGAAAAGTTCAGCGTTGATGATTTCGGCGCAGGCTTTATCCGTCTTGAAGGCGGCATCATCCTCGACTTCAGAATTGCATGGGACATGCACCTTGACACTCCCGGTGACACAATCATCATGGGTACAAAGGGCAGCCTCCGTATTCCTTCAACAGAATGCTGGAACGGCTCAATCGGCGGTCCTCTCAAGATCTATCACAACGTTGCAGGCATGAGCGTTGAAACAGAAATTCCTGAGAAGGATAACGATGTTGACAACTTCGACAAGAAGATCAGATCTTTCATCGATGCTGTCAAGTACGGCGGAAAGTCTCCCGTTCCTTCAAGCCAGATCATCTACAATCAGGCTATCATTGACGGTATTGTACGTTCTGCAAGAGAAGGCAAGGAAGTTACAATCGACATCCCCGAAATCTGATAATTCACATAAGAAAAACCGCACTGAAAAGTGCGGTTTTTTATTGCATTCAAATGATTAATCAAGGAAATCCTTGAGCTTCTTACTTCTCTGAGGATGACGGAGCTTTCTGAGCGCCTTAGCTTCGATCTGACGGATACGCTCTCTTGTAACATTGAACTCAGCGCCAACCTCTTCAAGAGTCTTAGGGTGGCCGTCGTCAAGTCCGAAACGGAGCGCAAGAACCTTTGCCTCTCTGGGAGTAAGAGTCTTAAGAACTGCGTTGAGTGCTTCCTTGAGAAGCATCTGTGATGCAGCATCTGCAGGTGCAAGAGCATCTTCATCAGGGATAAAATCACCAAGATGACTGTCTTCTTCCTCACCGATGGGAGTTTCAAGTGAAACAGGCTCCTGGGCAACACGAAGAATCTCACGCACCTTTTCAACACTCATGCCAAGCTCTGCAGCAATTTCTTCTGCTGTTGGCTCTCTGCCATTCTTGTGAAGAAGAAGGCTATTTGTCTTCTTGACCTTATTGATAGTTTCAACCATGTGTACGGGAATACGGATAGTTCTTGCCTGATCAGCAATAGCACGTGTAATTGCCTGTCTTATCCACCATGTAGCATAAGTTGAGAACTTGAAGCCTTTTGTATAGTCAAATTTTTCAACAGCTTTGATAAGACCAAGGTTACCCTCCTGAATAAGATCAAGGAACTGCATACCTCTGCCGCCGTATCTTTTTGCAATACTTACAACAAGTCTCAGGTTTGCTTCCTCAAGTCTTTTCTTTGCCTTGGGATCATTGTCTGCTATTCGCATAGCAAGCTCGATCTCCTCTTCAGCTGTAAGAAGAGGAATTTTACCGATTTCTTTAAGATAAACCTTTACAGGGTCATCCATCTGCGCATTTCTGACATCAGCATCATCAATATCAATCTGTGCTGATTTACCGATATCCGAATCAAAAGAAAGTGCATCAAGCATTTCTTCACTCAGATCATCAACAATTTCAATATTGTTGCTTTCAATTGACTCGTAGAGCTTATCAAGCTCCTCAATGTCAATATCCATTTCAAGTATAACAGAATCTATCTCATGTGCTGAAAGCTTACCGGCTGCCTTACCCTTTTCGATAAGCTTATTAAAAAGATTTTTCTTATCGTTTGCATCCATATCTTATTAAATCCTCCGTATCAGTCAATATGACCTCTCAAAAGTTTGATTCGCATGGGGTGTCTCAGTTTTCTGAGTGCTTTTGCCTCAATCTGTCTGATTCTTTCTCTTGTAACGTCGAACATTGCACCGACTTCTTCAAGAGTCTTGGGATGTCCGTCATCAAGACCGAATCTGAGGCTGATAACTTTAGCTTCTCTGGGAGTAAGTGTTTTAAGAGCCTTTTCGATATCTTCCTTAAGCATCATCTGTGATACTGCATCTGCAGGAGCAAGTGCATCTTCATCAGGAATAAAGTCACCAAGGTGACTGTCTTCCTCCTCACCGATAGGAGTTTCAAGTGAAACAGGCTCCTGTGCAACTCTGAGGATGTCACGTACCTTTTCAGATGTCATGCCAAGCTCCTTTGCAATCTCTTCGGGAGTAGGCTCTCTGCCGTTGAGGTGAAGCAGCTGATTGCTTGTCTTCTTGACCTTATTGATTGTTTCAACCATGTGGACAGGAATTCTGATTGTTCTTGCCTGATCGGCAATTGAACGTGTGATTGACTGTCTTATCCACCATGTTGCGTATGTTGAGAACTTGAAGCCTTTTGTGTAGTCAAACTTGTCAACAGCCTTGATAAGACCCATGTTACCTTCCTGAATAAGATCAAGGAACTGCATACCTCTGCCGCCGTATCTTTTTGCGATACTTACAACAAGTCTGAGGTTTGCTTCAACAAGACGCTTCTTTGCTCTTTCGTCATTTTCTGCCATTCGCATAGCAAGATCAATTTCTTCTTCTGCTGTAAGAAGAGGAATTTTACCGATTTCCTTAAGATAAGCCTTGACAGGGTCATCCATCTGCACTGCAACAGCTTCTGCCTCGTCAACCTCAAGATTGAGATTGCTGCCTATCTCAGAGTCAAAGCTCATTATATCAGCAATTGATTCATTGAAGTCATCAACGATTTCGATGTTGTTAGCCTCAAGAGTGACATAAAGCTTGTCCAGCTCATCAATGTCGAAATCCATCTCAAGAATGGCAACATCGATTTCCTGAGCAGTAAGCTTACCTGCAGCCTTACCCTTTTCAATCAGTCTGTTAAAAATTTTTTTCTTATCACTTGCATCCATATGTGTACTCCTGTATATCAATTATCTTTTTTTCTGAACTGCGATGCCCATTCGACATCCGACATACTTGCAGGATTCTTTTTATCCCGTTCTTTTTTCTCATCAATCATCCGCTTTATACAATCAAGACATTCATTGACTGTATTGCCGAGATTCTCACGCATTGACTCGAGTCTGACAAGATATCCCATTTCTTCATCTGTAAGATCCTGAGAGAAATATGTGATATCAACAGGTCTGTGCTCTTCAAGCCTTGCTGCGATGAGCTTATATATTCTCAGATTAAGCTGTGTGGCAAAATATTCGTCATATACTTTATCCTTGATTTTATAATAAAAATCGGGATTCTTCAGCAGTGACGAAATCAGCGTTTCCTCTGCCTTTGCAGCATACAGATTCCGCTGTCTGTCAGGGTTTGCCTTATTCATGAAATCATCATTGAATGTAGCAGCTTTCTCAAATTTTTCTCTTGTTTCCTTGCGGGCATTCTGTTTAGCTTTTTTCTGAATCTGTGCGATAATGGCATCCTTTGCAACGCCGAATTCCGCAGACAGCTTCGAAGCATAAACGTCCCACTGTATAGGATTATTTACTTTTGACAAAAATTCAACGGTAGAATTCAGGTATGCAACCTTGTCATCCGCTTTTTCAAGATCGTATTTTGATTTCGAAACTATCAGCTCATACTCAACATCACTGACTGCAGAATCAAGAATCTGCCGCATTTTATCCTTGCCGTATTTTTTGATTATTTCGTCAGGGTCCTTACCGCCTTCAAGACGTGCAACACGGATTCTGACC
>JAFYUD010000030.1 GCA_017549665.1 Clostridia bacterium
ATGGATGACCCTTATGTAACTTATCATAATGAATTTATCGAATCCGAGTGGTGGGCACTCAAGCAGATTTACGAAAAGGACCTTCTTTACAAAGGCTTCAAAATCGTTCCTTACTGCCCCCGTTGCGGCACACCTCTTTCATCACACGAGGTTGCTCAGGGCTATAAGAACGTAAAAGAGCGCTCAGCTGTTGTCCGCTTCAAGGTAGTCGGCGAGGATGCATATTTCCTTGCATGGACAACAACTCCCTGGACTCTTCCTTCAAACGTTGCTCTTTGTGTCAACCCCAAGGACACATACTGCAAGGTTAAGGCTGCAGACGGATATACTTACTATATGGCTGAGGCACTTCTTGACAAGGTTCTCGGCAAGCTTGCTTCTGAGGATGCTCCCGCATACGAAATTGTTGAGTCATTCCCCGGTCAGGCTCTTGAATACAAGGAATACGAGCCTCTCTTCAATTATGCAACTCCTATCTGCGAAAAGCAGAACAAAAAGGCTTTCTTCGTAATGTGCGACAGCTACGTAACAATGACAGACGGTACAGGTATCGTTCATTGTGCTCCCGCATTCGGTGAGGACGACGCAAGAGTCGGCAGAAAGTACGACCTTCCCTTCGTTCAGCTCGTTGACGGCAAGGGTAACATGACAGAGGAGACACCCTACGCAGGTACATTCGTAAAGGATGCTGACCCCAAGGTTCTCGTTGACCTTGAAAAAGCAGGACTTCTCTTCGATGCTCCCAAGTTTGAGCATGAATATCCCCATTGCTGGAGATGTGACACTCCTCTTATTTACTACGCAAGAGAGTCATGGTTCATCAAGATGACACAGGTCAAGGACGACCTTATCAGAAACAACAACACAATCAACTGGATTCCTGAAAGCATCGGTAAGGGCAGATTCGGTGACTGGCTTGAGAACGTTCAGGACTGGGGCATCAGCCGTAACAGATACTGGGGTACACCCCTTAATATCTGGGAATGCGAATGCGGCCACCGTCACTCAATCGGTTCAATTGCTGAGCTTAAGGAAATGAGTGATAACTGTCCCGAGGATATTGAGCTTCACAGACCGTTTGTTGACAATGTTACAATCAAGTGTCCTCACTGCGGCAAGCAGATGAAACGTGTTCCCGAGGTTATTGACTGCTGGTTTGACTCAGGTGCAATGCCCTTTGCACAGCATCATTATCCTTTCGAGAATAAGGAGCTTTTTGAGTCACAGTTCCCCGCAGACTTCATTTCTGAAGCTGTTGACCAGACACGTGGCTGGTTCTATTCACTTCTTGCTATTTCAACTCTTATCTTCAATAAGGCGCCCTTTAAGAACGTTATTGTTCTCGGTCACGTTCAGGACGAGAACGGTCAGAAGATGAGTAAGTCAAAGGGTAACGCAGTTGACCCCTTCGATGCACTTGAAAAGCACGGTGCAGATGCAATCCGTTGGTACTTCTATACTAACTCTGCTCCCTGGCTTCCCAACAGATTCCATGATAAGGCTGTTACAGAAGGTCAGAGAAAGTTCATGGGTACTCTCTGGAATACTTATGCATTCTATGTTCTTTATGCTAATATCGATAATTTTGATCCTTCAGAGTATGATATAAAGGATTGCAAGCTTACAGTTATGGATAAGTGGCTTCTTTCAAAACTCAACTCCATGGTGAAGGCTGTTGACGATAACCTTGCAAACTACCGTATCCCAGAGGCTGCAAAGGTGCTTCAGGCATTCGTTGACGAAATGAGTAACTGGTATGTGCGCCGTGGCAGAGAGAGATACTGGGTGCAGGGTATGACAGACGACAAGCTTGCTGCATACATGACTCTTTACACAGCTCTTGTTACAACAGCAAAGGCAGCAGCTCCCATGATTCCCTTCATGGCAGAGTCAATTTACCTCAACCTTGTAAGAAGCGTTGACAAGTCAGCTCCCGAAAGCGTACATCTCTGCGATTTCCCCGAAGTTGATGAAACTGTTATCGATACAGCTCTTGAAACAGCTATGGATGAAGTTGTGAACATCGTTGTTCTCGGTCGTGCAGCAAGAAACGGCTCAAATATCAAGAATCGTCAGCCTCTTAACACAATGTACGTACAGTGTGACAAGAAGCTTGGCAAGGAATACGTTGAAATCATCAGAGACGAGCTTAATGTAAAGAATGTTGATTTCGATTCAGATGCAGAGTCATTCGTTTCTTATACCTTCAAGCCTCAGCTCCGTACATTAGGACCCAAGTACGGCAAGCAGCTGGGTGAAATCAGAAATGCACTTGCAGAGCTTCCTTCATCAGCAAAGCAGACTCTTGATGCAGAAGGCAAGCTTGTTCTTGAGCTTGCAGGCGGTACAGTAGAGCTTGCAGTTGAAGATGTGCTTATTGATACAAAGCAGAAGGAGGGCGTATTCACTGTTTCTGATAAGGGTGTGACTGTTGCTCTCGATACAGACCTTACTCCCGAGCTTATCGAGGAAGGCTTTGTTAAGGAGCTTATCAGTAAGATTCAGACAATGCGTAAGGATTCAGGCTTCAACGTTACAGATAGAATCAACGTTTCAATCAGCGGTAACGCAAATGTTTACGACGTTGCAAAGAAGAATGAAAACACAATTTCAGCAGTTGTTCTTTCAGATTCAATTTCCGATTCAGCACTTGAAAACGGTAAGGAATGGGATATCAACGGCGAAAATGTAACAATCGCAGTTGCTAAGATTTAATAATTGATAGGGGAGGGATTTATACCCTCCCTTGTTGGTTTTATGGCCAATGATAAAAAAGGAGAATTATTATGTCAGAATTATACAGCTCAATATGTATTTCATCAGTAAAGTCAACAGTCCTTGAGCTTTTCGGTATGGAAAAGAAGGAGGGCGATGAAGTCGCAAATCCTCTTGTTGTTTCTCTTGCAGAAAAGAAGCTTGGGGATAAGAAAATCGATCGTGCAGTTATCTATAATCCCGATGCTGTTGCACTTTGGCTTTATATGCAGTATACTCATAAGCTCAGCAATGCAGCGCTTGCTTCAGATGTTGCAATGCCCATGCTTTCAGTCATGCCCAGCGTAACTCCCGTATGCTTTGCGTCGATGTATACGGGTGTAATGCCCGATGTGCATGGTATAAAGAGATATGAAAAGCCTGTGCTTGCAACACATACTCTTTTTGATGCATTTGTTGAAAACGGAAAGAAGGCAGCTATCGTTTCAACATCCGGTGACAGTATATCAAAAATCTTCCTTGAAAGAAACATTGATTATTTTATCTATGATGAAATTGAGGATGTAAATAAAAAGGCACTCGAGCTTATTGACGAGGATAATTACGACCTTATAGTTATCTATAACGGAAATTATGACGGGATAATGCACAAATTCGGCCCCGAATCAGCTGAAGCAATGGCAGCGCTTGACCACAATGTTGATTATTACTGTCAGGTTGTTGACAAGATAAAGAAGCAGTGGAAGAATCACAATACATTCTACGGCTTCTGTCCCGATCACGGATGTCACGAAATTGACGGTGACTGCGGCTCACACGGACTTGATATGCAGGAAGATATGAACGTGATTCATTTTTACGGTATCAGCAGTGCACAGTAAATAAACAGGATTCAACCGGCGTTATCCGGTTGAATTTTTTTGCGTTTTGTGGTATATTTACTATTCGGAGCGTGATAAAAATGAAAAGAATCATGTTTGTCTGCCACGGCAATATATGCCGTTCACCAATGGCAGAATTTATACTCAGGGATATGCTTCGGAAAAACGGACTTGAAAGCAGTTTTTCTGTATCGTCATGTGCAACGAGTACAGAGGAAATTTGGAACGGAATCGGAAATCCCGTCTATCCGCCTGCAAGGGAAGAGCTTCGCAGACATGGTATTTCATGCGACGGAAAAAGAGCTGTGCAGCTTAAAAAGAGTGATTATAATAAATACGACCTTTTCATCTGTATGGATTCAAATAATGTGCGCAATGCCATGCGTATTTTCGGCAGTGACCCTGAAAACAAGGTGTGTAAAATGATGGATTTTACTTCACGTAGGGGTGATGTTGCCGACCCGTGGTATTCAGGCAGATTTGATGTTGCATATAACGATATTTATGACGGATGCATGGGATTGATTGAATCAATTAACAATGTATAGTTTATAAGGAGATATATTATGAACGATAAGGAATTAAGAGAAATAAAAAGACGCTTCAGACCGAATAAAAACAGTATTTTCAGTATAAAAGGCTGTCTTGTAAACGAAAAGAGAGAAATTGTAAAGCTTTTTGAGCAGCCGATGTCAATCTGTACTGAGGATGAAAGCGAAAAGCTGCTCGGCACAATGAAAAAGGTGCTTTCAGGCGGTATGGGTACTAATATGATTGACATTTCTTTCACACCTCAGCAGGTCATGGAAAGCGCAGAGCATAAGCTTCTTATGGAGCTTAAGAAAACAGGTCTCAATCAGGAAGAGCCTGTTATAAAGCTTTTCGAAACAATTGCGGAGAATGCTCATGTTGAGGGCAGCTTCGTAATTCTTCTTGCAAGTGATAATTACGATGTCTATTCATACTCAAAAGATGGTGAAAAGCAGGATTCAACAGAGGTTTTCTCATACATAATGTGCTGTGTATGTCCCGTCAAGCCTCTTAAATCAGGACTTTATTTCCGTTCATCAGACAGTACCTTCCGTGCAATCGGTGATCATAATATGCTGGGCAATCCTCTTATGGGCTTTATGTTTCCCTCATTTGATGACAGAGCAACAAATATTTATAATGCTCTTTATTACACCCGTGATGTTTCTGATGTTCATCCTGCATTTATTCAGAGCGTTTTTAATGTGGATCTTCCCATGTCTGCAACAGAGCAGAAGGATACATTTGATTCATGTCTGAGAGAAACTCTTGAGGGTGAATGTGATTTTCAGGTTGTCCGTTCTGTCCATGATCAGATTTCTGAAATGGTGCAGGAACATAAGGATACAAAGCAGGAAGAGCCGCTTAAGCTTTCAAAGAGTAAATTGAAGACAGTTCTTGAGTATTGCGGTGTTGATCAGGAAAAGGTTGAACAGTTCGGTGAGAAATTTGACGAGCAGTTCGGTAAGAATGCGGAAATTGAGCCTAAAAGCATTGTAGATGTGAAGAAATTTCAGGTCAGTATGCCTGATGTTTCAATCAAGGTCAATCCTGAAAGAACAGACCTTGTCTCAACACAGATTATCAACGGTGTCAAATACATAATGATATGTGTCAACGATGCGGTTGAGGTAAACGGCGTTAAAATTGATATACAATAAAAATATAGTAATTTACAGTTGAAAACATCCCCGTATTCTGTTATTATAATAAGGTAGAAGTTTTTTAAGGCGGTAGTGTAAAATGTTTAAGCAGGGATTCGATAACGACAAGTACATCAAAATGCAATCCGAGCAGATCAGGGACAGAATGGCACATTTCGGCGGCAAGCTCTATATGGAGTTCGGCGGTAAGCTGTTTGATGATAATCATGCATCAAGAGTTCTGCCCGGTTTTGCGCCTGACAGTAAGCTGCGTATGCTCCTTGAGCTTAAGGATGAGGCTGAAATTGTCATTGCAGTAAGTGCAACAGCTCTTGAAAGCCGTAAGCGCAGAGGTGACCTTAATATCACTTATGATCTTGAGGTGCTTCGTCTGATTGACCTTTTCAGAAAGGTCGGTCTGTTTGTGGGTTCCGTTGTTATCACTCAGTATGCACATCAGGAGGCTGCCGATAAATTTCAGGCAAAGCTCAAGAGCCTTGGTGTAAATGTATTTGTTCACTACCGTATAGAGGGTTATCCCTCAAATGTTGAAAAAATTATTTCCGATGAGGGCTTCGGAAAGAATGATTATATTGAAACAACTCACAGGCTTGTTGTTGTTACTGCTCCCGGTCCCGGAAGCGGAAAGATGGCTACATGCCTTTCTCAGCTTTATCATGAGCATGAAAGAGGAATCAATGCCGGCTACGCAAAGTTTGAGACATTCCCTGTCTGGAATCTTTCTCTCAGTCATCCCGTAAATCTTGCATACGAGGCTGCAACTGCTGACCTTGATGATGTGAATATGATTGATCCCTTCCATTTTGAGGCTTACGGTGAAGTAACAGTAAACTATAACAGAGATATTGAAGTTTTCCCTGTTCTTAATACTATTTTCGAACGTATTTACGGCTCATCACCCTATAAATCACCTACAGATATGGGTGTGAATATGGCAGGAAACTGTATTTTTGATGATGAAGCAGTTGACTATGCTGCAAAGCAGGAAATCGTCAGAAGATATTATACTCTTCTCTGTGACCGCAGAAAGGGTGCAGACACTACAAAGGAAATTGAGAAGCTTGAGCTTCTTATGAATAAAGTCGGCGTTACAAAGGAAGACAGAAAGGTTGCTTCTGAGGCTGACAGAATCGCAAAAGAGACAGATGCTCCCGCAGCAGCAATTGAGCTTAAGGACGGTACAATTCTTACAGGTAAGACAAAGAATCTTCTCGGTGCAACAGCAGCAGCGATTCTTAATGCACTCAAGTATCTTGCTGAGCTTGATGATAAAATGCTTCTTCTTCCTTCAAGCCTTATCGAGCCTGTACAGGGTCTTAAGGTTGATTACCTGGGCAGTGAAAATCCCAGACTTCATGTTGATGAAGTGCTTATTGCTCTTTCAGTAAGTGCTGCGACAGATGAAAACGCAGCAAAGGCGCTCAAAGCTCTTCCTCAGCTTGCCGGATGTGAAGCACATTGCTCGGTTATTCTTACTGAGCGTGACAGCTCTATCTTCAGAAAGCTCGGTATAAACCTTACAACTGAGCCTGATTATGAGGATGACAATCTTTATCATATATGAGTGTAAAGGTAATTGAACAGGTCAGCAGTATATATACTGCACCTTATAAAGAAAAACGTATTTCTTGTCGTGCGATAATTGTACGTGACGGAAAAATTCTCCTTTCTCATGAGTCAGAGACAGATATTTATATGTCACCGGGCGGAAGCCTTGAAGACGGAGAAACTTATGAAGAATGCTGTGCAAGGGAAGTAGAGGAGGAAACGGGTTATAAGGTAAAGGTCGGAAAGCCTTTTGTGACGGTAAATGAATATTGTTACGATATATTGTACGTAAGTAATTATTTTATCTGTGAAATAACAGGCAACGGCAACCGTGCACTTACACCCACCGAAGAAATCAAGGGTATGTGTCCCAAGTGGCTTGATGTTGAAGAAGCCGTGAAAGTTTTTTCTGTATACAGGACTCTTACTCCTGATCATGAAAGCCTTTATCTTCGTGAATATACCATTTTGAATGAGTTTAAAAATTCAATAAAGTAAAACACAAAGCCCGTACCGGTTGAATGGTACGGGCTTTACGGATACCCATGCAAACGCTTTTTTATCTATCTGTGCATCCGTCAGTTTTATTATTGTCTTTCCTCATTGATATATCAGTGGAAAATTTTGTTAAAATGTCATCTGTTCGCCCGAATCCTCTGCAGAGAGTATTGCACCTGCTGAGGGAAGGGTTTTTGTTTTATATCTCTGTGGCTTTACAAACATGCCGTCCTGATAATAAACAATACTGTCAACACGATGACCTTTTTTCAGATTCATAACTGCAACACCCTGAGTATTCTTTGTTGTCTTGGGTGAAATTGCACCTGAGTTGAATATGAGAAGTCTGCCTGATGTTGACTTGATGACAAAATCTGTGTCATCTGTTATTGCAAATGCTGCAACGAGGGGAGACTTGTCAGAGTAAGCGTTGATAAGCTTCTTTCTGTTTGTCTTTGTTTCGTATGCAGACATGTCAACCTTTGCGACCTTGCCGTTTTCAAAGAAGAACAGCATATAGCCCTTGTAGTCGGTGGTTACAGCCATGTAAACAGAGCTTTCACCGCTGTCAAAGCCAAGCTTGGTGGGAATGTAATCACCGAGCACGCTTGTCTTTGAATCCTCGAAATCACATGCTCTTGACTTGTATGTCTGACACTTGTCAGAGAAGAACATCAGCTCTGCCGCATTTGTTGAGTCAAGCTCCTGAGTGATAACGTCATTTTCCTTGAGCTTATGATTGCCGTTGCTCATTCTCAGTGAAAGGGGAGTGATCTTCTTGAAATATCCGTCCTTTGTATAGAACAGTCTGACGGGATAATCAGGCACTTCCTCTTCCGAATCCTCTTTTTCGGATGCATAATCGTAAAGAATTTCCGTTCTTCTTTCCTTGCCGTATTTTTTCATTACATCCTTAAGCTCGGAAACAATGATGCTCTTGATTCTTGACTTGTGAGCAAGGATATCCTCCATGTCAGCAATTGTCTTCTTAAGCTCTTCGATATCTTCAAGTCTCTTGAGGATATATTCACGGTTAAGGTGACGCAGCTTGATTTCAGCAACATATTCAGCCTGAATTTCATCAATACCGAAGCCTATCATAAGGTTGGGGACAACGTCAGCCTCTTCTTCAGTTTCTCTTACGATTTTAACAGCCTTGTCGATGTCAAGAAGAATCTGCTGAAGACCTAAGAGAAGATGGAGTCTGTCTCTTGCCTTGCCTAAGCTGAATGCCGTTCTTCTCTTGATGCATTCCATACGGAAGCCAAGCCACTCTTCAAGGATTTCAGCAACGCCGAGCACCTTGGGTGAGCCGCCGATAAGCACGTTGAAATTGCAGGATGTGGGGTCTTCAAGGGGAGTCTTCTGGAAAAGCTTTACCATAAGCTTGTCAACGTCAACGCCACGCTTGAGGTCGATGGTGATTTTAAGACCGGTCTTATCTGTTTCGTCTCGGATATCACTGATTTCTTTGAGCTTACCTGTTTTTGCAAGCTCAATTATCTTGTCAATAACAGCTTCAACAGTTGTTGAGGGAGGAATTTCAGTGATATCGATACAGTTGTTTGACTTGTCATAGCTGTATCTTGCTCTTACTCTGACAGAGCCTCTGCCTGTCTTGTAGATTTCGTCAAGCTTTTCCTTGTCGTAAAGGAGTATGCCGCCGCCGCTGAAATCAGGAGCCTTGAGTGTTTCTGAAATATCATGGTCGGGGTCACGGATAAGAGCAATTGTTGTTTCGCAAATCTCATTGAGATTGAATGAGCAGATGTTACTTGCCATACCGACTGCGATACCCATATTGTTGTTAACAAGAATAGAGGGGAATGTAACAGGGAAGAGTGTAGGCTCTGTCATTGAATTGTCATAGTTGGGGACAAAATCAACAGTGTCCTTATCAATATCCCTGAAAAGCTCAGCAGCCAGCTTGTCAAGCTTTGCTTCTGTGTATCGGGATGCGGCATAAGCCATATTCTTTGAATACGCTTTACCGAAGTTACCCTTTGAATCAATATAAGGATGAAGCAACGCCTCATTACCTCTTGTAAGAC
>JAFYUD010000268.1 GCA_017549665.1 Clostridia bacterium
GCAATGCTGCTTGATCATGTGGGATGGATGTTCTTCGGGATTGACAATCCTGCAGGATTTGTAATGCGTCTTATCGGCAGGCTGACAGCACCCGTGATGTGTATGTTTCTTGCACAAGGCTATGTGCATACCTCGTCAGTAAAAAAGTATGCGGTCAGACTCCTGCTTTTCGGTCTGATTTCTCAGCCATTTTACGCATTCGCTCACGGCTTCAGTATTCTGACAGCAGATTTCAATATGATTCTGACGCTGTTTCTGAGTTTTCTTATTCTTATTATTTATGATAAGATGAATAATGAATTTCTGAAATTTGTGTTGATTGCAGTGTGCTTTGCTTTTTCGTATTTCTGTGACTGGGGAATTATCGCACCGTTTTGGGTGCTTGGATTCTACATTTACAGGGAAAATAAAGAAAAACAGACAGCAATGTTCTCAATTGTGTCTGTTGTGTATATAATATCATGTGTGTTATCAGGCTTGAGTGAAGGGTCTGGCTGGTATTCGCAGCTGTGGCAGACGGGATTATTACTGTTTATACCTCTGATTTTTCTTTATAACGGAGAAGGCGGCAGAAAATCAGCATTTTCAAAGTGGTTTTTCTACATTTTTTATCCGCTGCATCTTGCCGTGCTTGAAATAATAAACCGCTGCATTGAAAGATAAAAAAATCAAACGGGCTCTTGAATAAAGAACCCGTTTTTCATTTTAATTATTTGAACTTGCGCTTACGAGCAGCTTCAGACTTCTTCTTTCTTGCGACAGAAGGCTTCTCATAGTGTTCTCTTTTACGAACTTCCTGGATGATGCCGTCACGTGATGTCTGACGCTTGAAACGTCTGAGAGCACTGTCCAAGGATTCATTTTCTTTAACTTTGATCTGGCTCATTATATTCCCTCCCTCCGCATATACCGCAGGGTCATAATCAATCTATGTATCAGGTGATACTTGAAACATTATACATGAATGAAGTGTTTATGTCAAGAGATTATTTTAATATTTTGTCGTTTTTTTTGATTTGGGCAAAAGAAGTGTTAAATTTCTTGATTTTTAATATAAAAAGTGTATAATTATAATTGTAATAATGTAATGTATTTTTACAGAAAAGGAGATGTGTCAAATGTCAGCACAGAATCTTATTGAATATATCAAAGACAAAAAAATACTCATTCTCGGCTTCGGCAGAGAGGGCAGATCCACATACAATTTTATAAGAAGATATCTTCCCTCAAAGCACCTGACAGTAGGTGACAGAAATACAGTTACTCTCAGGGATGATAACGTTTCATTTGCCTGCGGTGACAATTATCTTGAAAATCTCGGTGAATACGACCTTGTTTTCAAAAGTCCCGGAATTCCTTTCGTAGGGGTAAGATATCCCGAAACAACCGAAATCACCTGTCAGACAGATATGTTTCTTCGCTTCTGCGACTGTACTGTTGTAGGTATCACAGGTACAAAGGGCAAGACAACAACATCAACACTTATCTTCAAAATGCTCAGAGAAGCAGGACTTGATGCTTGTCTTATCGGCAATATCGGTGTGCCTGTATTTGAGGATCTTGGTAAGGATAAGGATTCCGTTGCCGTTATTGAAATGTCTTCACATCAGCTTCAGTTCACAAGAACATCACCTCATGTTGCTGTTCTTACAAACGTGTATGAGGAGCATCTTGATCACTATGAAGAGGGCTTCAGAGGTTATGTCAATTCAAAGCTCAATATCGTAAGACATCAGAAGGAAGATGACCTGTTTATCTTCAACGGCACTCAGGGTATCAGTGAGTATATTGACGAAGACAGCATAAAGTCAGAGAAGGCAAAGGTTTATGCTGAGCCTGACGAATTTGTTGAATTCCTTTCAACACTCAATAATAATCTCAAGGGCAGACACAACAGAATGGATATCGGTTATGCTGTTGCCGCTGCAAGAAAAATGGGTGTTGATGACAATGCAATCCGCCGTGCAATCGTAAAGTTTGAGGGGATTCCCAACAGAATGGAATATTTCGGCACATTTGACGGTGTTGATTATTACAACGACTCAATCGCAACAATTCCCGAAGCCGTTATCTGCGCAGTTGAGGCTCTGGGCAGCGTCGGTACACTTATTATCGGCGGTCTTGACAGAGGTATTGATTATACTGATTTTAATAAAGCTCTTTCTCAGATGGATATCGATAATATTGTCTGTCTTCCCGAAACAGGCCACCATACAGCCGACGCACTTGCAGAAATCGGATGCAAGGCAAATGTGGTAAAGGTTGCTGACCTTCCCGAAGCTGTACAGTACGCAAAGGCAAATACAAAGTGGGGTAAGGCATGTATCATGTCACCTGCAGCGGCAAGCTACAATATCTACCGTGACTTCGAGGAAAAGGGAAATCATTATAAGCAGCTTGTAATGAACAAGGCATAAAAACACAAAAAACCATAAAGCTGAAATTTTGTGTTATGATAATATCAGACAAAAGTAATTTTGTCTTAAACTGAAAAAGGAGATGTGATCGGATGATGGTTTATGTCTGGCTCGGCTTACTTGTGGCACTGATTGTGGCTGAGCTTCTGACAACACAGCTTGTTTCAATCTGGTTTGCTGCCGGTGCGCTGGCTTCATTCATTGTCACTCTTGCCGGCGTTGAGGAATTGTGGATACAGATAGTTGTATTCGTTGCAGTTTCAGTTGTCGCTCTTGTAGTCACAAGACCTATCGTCAGAAAGCTTGTAAACCGTAAAGCAGTACCTACAAATGCAGATATGGTTATAGGGCAGACGGGTGTTGTGACTGACAGGATTGACAACAATGCCGAAACAGGACTTGTGAAAGTCAACGGTGCAGTCTGGACAGCAAGAACCGAGGACGGTTCGGTGATTGAATCAGGCGAAAAAGTTGAAATCAAAGAAATCAGAGGAGTAA
>JAFYUD010000031.1 GCA_017549665.1 Clostridia bacterium
GTGAATGCACTGTATATATTTTTAGGCCATTTTCGGAAAATATCTGTCCAGAGACCCTGTGTATCAATGCCTGAATGGACATGAGTTGCAAAAAGATTTATGGAATTGAGATTATTTTCTTCTGCAAACTCATTGAGAAGTCCTCTGATGTGACGGATGTCACCGTTTGATACACCGATTGAGTCGACGGTTGCAAAAACAGCAGTGCCTCTGCCTGAGCCGTCATTGAGAGCAATAACACGCACCTTCATGTCATCAAGCACTTCACGGACATCGTTTGTGAAAAAGTTCTGTTCACTGATAAATCCGCCAAGAAACAGGCTGTATTCTTCCCAGTTTTCGGGAATAAGGCTTACACTGCTCTGACCGAGAGACCATTTTGCCCCGTCGGCTGCTTCATCAATGAATTCTGCTGTGCCCTCATAGAAATTGTCGTATGTATATTCGCTTTCGTCAACAAATTTGTTGTTTTCCTTCATAAAGAAATTGAGTGTGCCCACAATACCGCCGAAAAGAGTGCTGACAATCTTGGCGGCAACTCTTGTGAACGGCTCTGTGGTGGATTCAAAGTCGATGGCATAAGAAGTTGTTGCAGTGACTGAGAAAAGCATTGCAACGATAAGGATAACGGAAATAACCTTTTTCTTCATTATTATTACCTCCATATATATTATATATCGACAATAGCACAGTATTTGTCTTTTGTCAAGATTTGAGAGTGTAGAAAAATCCGTCTCAGTTTTGTGCAAAAGCTATTCTGTACAGTTTATTTTGTTAATTTATTGACATTTGATTGTCTGTGATATATAATATTTCTGATAAACTAATATAGGAGTGTTTAAAATTATGCCCTTAGTAAATGCAAAAGAAATGCTTACAAAAGCAAAGGCAGGCCACTATGCAGTCGGTCAGTTCAATATCAATAATCTTGAGTGGACAAAGTCAATTCTTCTTACTGCACAGGAAATGAATTCTCCCGTTATCCTCGGTGTTTCAGAGGGTGCAGGTAAATATATGTGCGGCTACAAGACAATTGTAGGTATGGTTGAAGGCATGATCGAAGGTCTCGGCATCACTGTTCCCGTAGCTCTTCACCTTGACCACGGTTCATATGACGGTGCTATGGCTTGTATCGAAGCAGGCTTCAGCTCAATCATGTTCGACGGTTCACACTATCCCATCGATGAAAACATCGCAAAGACAAAGGAACTCGTTGCTATCTGCGAGGAAAAGGGTCTTTCAATCGAAGCAGAAGTCGGTTCAATCGGCGGCGAAGAAGACGGTGTTGTAGGTGCAGGCGAATGTGCAGATCCCGACGAGTGCAAGATGATTGCTGATCTCGGCGTTACAATGCTCGCTGCAGGTATCGGTAACATCCACGGTAAGTATCCCGAAAACTGGGCAGGTCTTTCATTCGAAACTCTTGCAGCAGTTCAGGAGAAGACAGGCACAATGCCTCTCGTTCTTCACGGTGGTACAGGCATCCCCGCTGACATGATCAAGAAGGCTATTTCTCTCGGCGTTTCAAAGATCAATGTTAACACAGAGTGCCAGCTTGCTTTCCAGGAAGCTACAAGAAAGTACATCGAAGCAGGCAAGGATCTTGAAGGCAAGGGCTTCGACCCCAGAAAGCTTCTCGCTCCCGGTGCAGAAGCAATCAAGGCTACTGTTAAGGAAAAGATCGAGCTCTTCGGTTCAGCAAACAAGGCTTAATTGTTGTTTTGAATTCAGAAATTTTACCGTCTGTAAAAACAGGCGGTATTTTTTTGTAAACTTGCTTGCTTGATTTTTAAATACCGTTTTGATATACTTTATTTACAGGGTGATATTTCCGTGCTAAAAAAATCTTATTGCCGCAGGTGTTTTTCCGGCAACAAGGCAAAGGTATATTATGCTTCTCAGGATAAATAAGAAGAACTGAATTTTTTGCTGTTGAAAAAGAATGATTCGGTATATATAATAAAAGCATGACTGTTTTACAGGTAAGGTGAGAAAAATGATCAAAAAAATAATTGCGATTGTACTTTCCGTGGCTGTTGTTATCGGTGCGGTTATTATCGGACTGGATTTCCCTGAATTAAAGCTTAAAAGTGAGCTTGCAAAGGGTAATTACGAGAGCCCGTATATTGTAAGACCGCTTGAGACAATTACGGTAAACGGCGTTTCGGTTGATGAATGTGCCGTTTCTTGCCCTGAGGGTGAATTGTTTGCAAATGCCGCAGAAGCTCTCGGTGATGAGATTTATAAGGTCAGCGGCAAGAAGCTTGCTGACAATGGCAGTGATGTTTTTGTAATTGAAGAAGATTTATATGATGATGACACATTCACTGTCAGAGTTGCAGACGGAAAGGTTTATGTAAAGGGCAGTAAAAATGCAGGTATTTCAAGGGGTATTGCTGCATTTTGCGACGAGGTGCTTCTTTCTGCAGACGGCTCTTTTGATTTCAAAGACGGTTATGAATACAAAAAGACTTTTCAGGATTTCGTGACATATGAGCAATTCGGTGCTGTAGGTGACGGCGTCACCGACGATGCCGACGCAATCGTCAAGACTCACGAGTATGCAAATGAAAATGCTCTGAGCGTTTTTGCAGATGAAGCCGCAACATATTACATCGGCGGAAGGGATAAAACTGCAGTTATCAAAACAGATACAAGCTGGTCAACAGCACGCTTTGTGATTGATGACACTGCTGTTGAAAACAGGAGCGCATGGTTGTTTGCTGTTTCGCCCTCTGAAGATTCAGTTGATATTACAGAAAATGTTTCTCCTTTGAAGATTGATGCTACAAATATCGGTACAAAGCTTGAGAAAAAGAGCCTTGTTGTGCTTACTGATTCAGATGTGAAGAGATATATCCGTAAGGGTGCAAATCAGAATTCAGGCAGCAATCAGACTGACGTTATCCTTGTTGATGAAAACGGAAATATTGCACAGGAAACTCCGCTTATCTGGGATTTTGATGCAATCACTTCTGCCACTGCATATCCCGTAGACACAGAAACACTTACAATCAAGGGCGGCAGATTCACAACTATTGCGAATGCCGCACCTTCTGAATATACGTACTATTCAAGAGGTATTTCCGTCAGACGTTCAAACACGGTTATTGACGGACTCAGACATTATATTGAAAATGAGGGTAAAACAGGTGCGCCGTATTCTGCATTCATCAGCCTTTCGCATTGTGCAGATGTAACGGTGAAAAACTGCACGATGACAGGTCATAAGAAGTATGCTACAATCGGCTCTGCAGGTACAAAGGTGCAGATGGGTACATACGATCTGGGTGCTGCAACATCTGTAAACGCAAGCTTTATCAACTGTAATCAGACAAATGATATAACAGATATTGACTACTGGGGTATTGCAGGTACAAATTACTGTAAGAATCTGGTGTACGACGGCTGTGCCCTTTCCCGTTACGATGCACATCAGGGTGTTCTCAATGCAACTGTTATAAATTCCGTTCTCGGTCATCACGGAATAAAGCTTATCGGTATGGGAACTGCGCTTATTGAAAATACCACGGTTCTTTCAGGCAGCTTTGTTGATCTCCGTGCTGATTACGGCTCAACATGGAACGGTGAACTCATTATCCGCAACTGCGAATTCTATCCCACAAATATGCAAGGTCATATTGTCAATGCGGAAAATTCTGAGGATCACGATTTCGGTTACACATGCCATCTTCCTGACAGTGTGGAGATTGACGGACTTTATATGCACAGACTTGGCAGCTGTTATGTTTTCTCAAAGGTAAATCCCGGGCATAATTCCGAAGAGTACGAGGCAAAGAATCCCGTTGTTACTCCCAATAAAGTCACAGTAAAGGATTTTGATAATATTATTTTCGGCAAGCTGCGTGTGTCAAAAAACAAGGCTATGTTTGATGTTGAAATTACACAATAAATACAACTGATATTCGGTCAAAACAGCAGATTTGAAAAAATCTGTTGTTTTTTTTTCGATAAAGTGATACCATTACATTAGTATATACAAAAGGATGATTCCATGAAAAATCTTATTTCAGATTCAACAGAAATATACGGAAGAGAAGTAAAAAACAGAGTGCTTTTTCAGCCTATGGAGGGCTGTGACGGCACGCCTTCAGGCGGTATTGACACGCTTACAAGACGCAGATATCTCCGTTTTGTTGAGGGCGCACCGGGTATAATCTGGTTTGAGGCTTCTGCTGTCTGTAACGAGGGCAGAGCAAATCCCAGACAGCTTTATCTTAATGATGAAACAGTGGGAAGCTTCAGAAATCTTGTGGCTGAAATGAAGGAAAAATCAATGGCTCTTCACGGCTTTGAGCCGATTATCATTGTGCAGCTGACACACAGCGGCAGATACAGTAAGCCCGAGGGCACACCTGCGCCCATCGTTGCATACCGTAACGAGGTATGGGAAAAGGGTAAGGAAAATCAGCCTTTTGTTGTAGCTGATGACGAATATCTCAGCACTATTCCTGATATGTACGCAAAGGCGGCGGCGCTTGCACTTAAGGCAGGCTTTGACGGCATGGATGTAAAGTGCTGCCACGGTTATCTTTTCAATGAATTTCTCAGTGCATATAACCGTCAGGGAGCTTACGGCGGTAGCTTTGAAAACAGGACAAGACTTTATTTTGACTGTATTGATGCAGTTAAAAAGGTTGTTGACGGCAAGGCATTTGTCACAACCCGACTCAATGCCTGCGACTGCTTCCCTTACGGATATGGCTTCGGTGTCAATGAAAATGAAGAAATTGATCTGACTGAAACAAAGAAAATCATATCTGAGCTTAAGGAAAAGGGGATTGAGCTTATAAATCTGACAATCGGAAATCCCTATCTTATTCCTCATATAAACAGACCTTATCTTGCTGATTCACCCGAAGACGGAAGCATCGGCATGAAGAGAGTTTATGACGTGACAAAGGAAATCACTGACGCATTTCCTGATATTAAATTTGTTGTTTCGGCTCTTACATACGAGGGTGAAAATGCCGTAGATTACGCTCAGAAGCTTCTTGACGAGGGTATCGGTGATTTTGCAGGCTTCGGCAGAATGACTTTTGCGTATCCCGAATTTTATAAGGATTATCTTGAAAAGGGCAGCCTTGACAAGTCGAAGGTCTGCATCAAGTGTGCAAAATGCACCGAGCTTATGCGTGCAGGCACCGTTGCAGGCTGCGTTATAAGGGACAGCGGCTGCTATATGCCCTATTACAAAGAGTTTGTGCTGAAAAAGTAAGGAGAAAAATTATGGTTGCAGTTGTTACCGGCGGCAGCAGAGGAATCGGCAGAGCAATTGCCGAAGAATTGCTGAAAAAGGATTTTACGGTTATCGTTACAGCAAGAAATGAATCTGATGAAACTCAGAAAATGAAAAAGCAGTATGCAGATAAATTTCATTTTGTTCCTTGTGATATTTCGTCTGATGAAAGCAGAAAGAATCTGGTGAGCTTTGTTGCTGAAAATTTCGGAAAGCTTGATATACTTGTAAATAACGCAGGTGTTGCACCAAGGGAGAGAAAGGATATACTTGAAATCACACCTGATGATTTTGATTTTCTTACAGATATCAATCTTAAGGGTACATTTTTTGTCACTCAGGAAATGACACCGCTTCTTATAAAAAACGGCAGGTCAAGAATTGTGAATATCTCTTCAATGTCAGCATATACAGCGTCTGTCAACCGTGGCGAATACTGTATTTCAAAGGCAGGTATCTCTATGATAACCAGGCTTTTTGCCGCAAGACTTGCGCAATACGGTGTCAGTGTTATTGAGATAAGACCCGGCATAATTGAAACTGATATGACAAGCAAGGTTAAGGAAAAGTACGAAAAGCTTATCGCAGAGGGAATTACTCCCATAAACAGAATGGGTCAGCCCGAAGATGTGGCAAAATGCGTCGTTTCCGTGGCTGAGGGGAATTTTGATTTCTGTACGGGTACAGTTATAGACTGTGACGGCGGCTTTAATGTGAGGCGCTTATGAGAAAGATTTATAAAGCTCTCGTTGTGGGAAGCGGTGCTGCGGCATACAGCTGTGCAGACTGGCTTTACAAAGAGGGTATCGACGATATTGCAATTGTTACGGAAAACCGTCTTTCGGGCACATCCAGAAATACTGGCAGTGACAAGCAGACATATTACAAGCTGTCCATGGACGGCTTTACTGCCGATTGTCCCCACAAAATGGCGGCAGATATGTTTTCGGGTGGCTCATGCGACGGTGAAAAAATGTATCTTGAAGCCGTAAACAGTCAGAAATGCTTTCTGCGCCTTTGCGAATACGGTGTGGGTTTTCCCACTGATGAATACGGCGGTTATCCCGGCTATAAAACTGACCATGACGATACTGTAAGAGCCACTTCAGTAGGGCCTCTTACATCAAAAATGATGACAGAAAAGCTTGAGAAGGTTGTGCTTGAGAAAAACGGCACGGCACTTCTTGATAATAAGCTTGTTATAAAAATTCTTACACATGATAACAGAGCTTACGGTGTGAGAGTGCTTGATACAATAACAGAAACAGAAGAAAATATATATGCAGAAAATGTGATCTGCGCAACGGGTGCGCCTGCGTGCATATACGAGGATTCGGTTTATCCCTTGTCTCAGCACGGTATGACAGGTGTGCTGATTGATGCAGGAGTCAGAATGTGCAACTTCACGCAGTGGCAGTACGGTATGGCTTCGGTTGATTTCAGATGGAATGTTTCCGGCAGCTTCATGCAGGTGATTCCGTGCTTTGTAAGCACCGATGAAAATGGAGCAGAATACGAATTCCTCAAAGATTACTTTGATGATATCCATAAGGCTTACAGCTATGTTTTCCTTAAAGGCTATCAGTGGCCGTTTTCATTCGGCAGAGCAGAAGAAAGCTCGCTGATTGATTCCGCAGTGCACAGTGAAATGCTTAAAGGCAGAAGGGTTTATCTTGATTACAGAAAAAATCCCGAAGGCTTTGACTTTGAAAAGCTCAGTGACGAAGCAAGGGAATACATAAATTCAACTGATTGCATGGCGCCGACTCCCATAGAAAGACTCAGAAGGCTCAACAGCAAGGCTATTGATGTTTATCTGCGTCAGGGGATTGATATATCCCGTGAGATGCTTCGTATTGCCGTCTGTGCTCAGCATAACAACGGCGGAGCTTATACGGATAATAATTTTCAGACGGAAATTGAAGGGCTTTACGTTATCGGTGAGGCGTCAGGCTCTTTCGGTCTCACACGCCCCGGAGGCTCAGCGCTGAATGACACTCAGATAAGCGGTCTCGTCTGTGCAAGGCATATAAAAAATAAAAATGCAGACAGCTCTGATATTGATGTTTCGGAAGAAATTGAAGAAACAGATTTTCAGGTTGATACAGAAGCGGACTATTCTTATCTTCGTAAAAAGATGAGTCAGGTCGCATCCTTCAGGAGAGATTATGAGGGCTGTGTCAGCCTTCTCGGTGAAGTCAGGGAGATTCTTGCTTCTTATCCCCGAAAACACAGAAGTCTTTATGATTATTATCGAGACAGGGATATGCTTATAAGCATGAAGGCGCTTCTTGA